>NZ_JAAVCB010000100.1:0-21121 GCF_014802555.1 Clavibacter sp.
AGGCCCTGGATGCGCGGGTCCGCGAGCCCGGCGAGGGCCGCGTCCGCCGAATCCGGCCAGGGGAGCTCAAGGTTCCAGCGGCCGCCCACGCTGACGCGCCAGACGCCGCCGACGGCGCCAGCCGTCACTTGCGGGCTCGATTCCATGCCGTTATCATACGCCACGCGGCCCGGTAAGCGCAAGCGGGTCGTGCTCCCGATACTTTTTTCCGGCGCTGTCCGCCCCTGGGGCCGGGCGCGCCCCTCTGGATGGACAGCCATGTCGCTCAAGCAACGTCTCGGCCTCAACGCGGACCCGGTTTTTCTCATGGACGGCACGGCCTTCATCTACCGGGGCTTTTTCGCCAACCGCCACATGCAGCGCTCCGACGGCTTCCCCACCAACGCCCTCGTGGTGGTCACGCGCGTGCTTCTGCGCATCCTGCGCGAGGAAAAGCCCAAACGTTTCCTCTTTCTCAAGGACGGCCGGGGCAAGAACTTCCGCCACGAGATCTATGCGGACTACAAGGCCAACCGCGAGGCCATGCCCGAGGATCTCGCGCGTCAGCTTCCGCCCATCGAGCGCATGGTCCACGCGCTGGGCCTCGCCTTCGAGGAGTCCGAGGGCTGCGAGGCCGACGACTGCATCGCCGCGCTGGCCGCGCGCTTCGCCCCGGACCTGCCGGTGGTCATCATCAGCGGCGACAAGGATCTGAAGCAGTGCCTCGCGCCCAATGTCTACATGTGGGATCCCGGCTCCAGGGACGAGCGCCTGATCACCGAGGCGGACTTCGAGGCCGAGAACGGCGTCACCCCGGCCCAGTGGGCCGACGTGCAGGCCCTCGTGGGCGACGCGAGCGACAATATCCCCGGTGTGCCCGGCATCGGCCCCAAGACCGCGCGCCAGATCTTCGCCATCTGCCCCACGCTGGAGGACATCCGCGACCATTTCGCCCTGCTGCCGCCCAAGCTGCAGGACAAATTGCGCCCGCACCTTGAGGACATGTTCACCTGGCGCGAGCTCACGCGGCTCTCGCGCGGCGTGTGCGCGGATATTGACCTCGCCGCGCTCGACGTGGGGCCCATCAATATCGCCGAATGCCGCGCGCTCGCGCAGGAGTTTGAGCTCTTCGCGCTCCGGCGCGAGATAGCTGCGCTCGTGCAGGCCGGGGCGCCCCATGTGACCGCGCCGGACATGGCCGCGGCGGGCGCCGCCGCGCCGGAAGACCCGGCGGAAATGCCCGAGGACGTCCCTGCCGGGGCGGGGAAGAGCGCTGCGCAACTCGAACTGGGTGTGCCTGAGATCCCCGCGGCCGAGGAAGTATCGGCGCTGGCGCAGCTTCCGCCCTGCGAGGGGCGCACCGTGGCGCTTGTCTGGGCCGAGGGCGCCGGCCGGCCGCCGCGCGTGGCCGTGGGCCCGGGGGAGATGCAGAGCGGCGGCGTGGAGCCCGCGCCGGCCACCGCGCTCGCCAATGTGACGGAATATGCCTGGACAGGCCCGATGACGGACCTCTGCGCCTGGGCGGAACAGAGCGCCGAAGTGGCCGTGGCCGACCTCAAGAGCCTGCTCCTCGCCGCGCCCTTCTGGAAGGGGCTGCTCAACATCCGTGTGCTCGACCTCGGGCTCGCCGCCTATCTGCTCGGGCCCGAGGCCGGGGAATACGGCTGGTCGCGCCTCGCCGCCCGCTGGAGCGACGCCCTGGGCCTCGAGGGGCGCGGGCCGGCCATCGTGGCGCTCGGCATGGCGCACACGCTTTCCGCGCAGCTTGCGGCCAACGAGCTCACGCGGCTCTACGAGAAGCTGGAATTGCCGCTGGTGCCCGTGCTCGCCGCCATGGAGGAACGCGGCATCGCCATCGATCCGGCGGCCTTTCGCAGTTTCCTCGACGACGTGCAGCGCGAACTGGATACGCTCACGCGCGAGGTCTACGCCGAGGCCGGCGGCGAGTTCAACATCCGCTCGGCGCGGAAGCTGGGCGAGGTGCTCTACGAACGGCTGCACCTGCCCGCGCCGAAAAAGACCCGCGGGGGCCAGCCCTCCACCAGCCAGGAGACGCTGGAGCGCCTCGCGCCGGACGCGCCCATCGTGCAGAACATCCTCCAGTACCGCAAGCTGGAGAAGATGCGCTCCACCTATCTCGAGCCGCTGCCCCTGCACATGGACGCGCATGACCGCATCCACACCACCTTCAACCAGGAGGCCACGGCCACGGGCCGCATCTCCTCGAGCAACCCCAATCTCCAGAACATCCCGGTGCGCGGGCCGCTCGGAAAGCGCATGCGGGCCTGCTTCGTGGCCGGCCCGGGGAACGCCCTCGTCTCGGCGGACTATTCGCAGATCGAGCTGCGCATCCTCGCCCACATGTCGCAGGATCCGGCCCTGCTGGACGCCTTCCGCGAGGGGGAGGACATCCACGCCCGCACCGCGGCCCTGGTGTTCGACATGCCGCAGGACAAAGTGCTTCCCGACCAGCGGCGCATGGCCAAGACCATCAATTTCGGCCTCATCTACGGCATGGGCGCCAACAAGCTCGGGCAGGAGCTCAAGATCCCCACGGCCGAGGCGCGGGCCTTCATCGACCGCTATTTCGCGCGCCTCACGGGCCTCAAGGCCTTTTACGAGCGCGTCATCGAGGGCGCGCGCGAGCGCGGCTATGTGGTCACGCTGGCCGGGCGCCGGCGCTGGCTGCCCGGCATTCTCTCCGCCAACGGCCAGACGGCGGCCCAGGCCCAGCGCCAGGCCGTGAACACGGTCATCCAGGGTTCGGCCGCGGATGTCATCAAGCTCGCCATGATCGCCGCCGCCGGGGATGCGGAACTGCGCCGGCTCCAGGCCGGCCTCGTGCTCCAGGTGCATGACGAGCTCGTGCTGGAACTGCCCGAAGCCGGCGCCAGGGAAGCCGGCGCGCGCGTGGCCCGGCTCATGGAGTCGGTCAGGCCCGGGGGCGTCACGCTCTCCGTGCCGCTGGTGGTGGACTGGGGCTACGGCCGCGACTGGGGGAGCGCGCACTAGGGCGCGGCCGCGGCCCGAAAGACGGGGAGTTCCTCACGCCGTGAGCGGCTCGTTCTTGCCGAAAGTCTCGTAGAAGCTCTTTTCCGCTTCCGAATCGCCGATGAGGTACATTTCCTCGCCTTCCTCGAAGACGTGGCTCGGGTCGGGGTTGGCGTGGAGGATGCCGTCGGCCCCGCGCAGGGCCACCACGCTGCAATGCGTCAGGCTCCTGATGCCGCTGCCCATGAGGGGCTTTCCTGCGAGGCTCTTGCCCACGGTGGCGCGGAAGATGTTCAGCCCCTCGCTGATCATCAGCACCTTGCCGGGCGCCAGCAAGTTGATGATGCTGCTCGTGACCATGGAGGCCAGCGAGAGCACGAGGTCCGCGCCGGCGGCGTGCAGGATGCCCACGTTGCGGTCGAGCGTGGCGCGGCTGATGATCTGGATGTCCTCGCGCAGGCGGCGGCAGTAGAGGGTGAGATAGATGTTGGTGTCGTCGTCGTGGGTGGTGATGATGACCGAGGGCGCGGTGCGGATGCCGGCGCGCTCCAGCACCTCCAGGTCGGCGGCGTCGCCGATGACGAGGTGATCCTTGAGGAAGCCGCCTTTCGACGCCTTGTCCACCACGCTGTAAGGGCGCCCGCTGCGCTCGAGCTGTCGCGCGGCGTCGCGGCCCACGCGGCGGCCGCGTCCACCGACCGGCGCACGGCGGCGTCGACCTGCTCGGGGCTCGACGCGTCGATCGCGCCCACGAGCGACCCGTCGCGCGGATCCGTGATCCGCAGCGTCCCGGGCCCGGCCTCGGGCTCCTCGGGGTCGACAGCCAGGTCGATGTCGAGTGCGGTGTCCGTGGTCACAGGTCTCCTCGTGCGGGTCGCCGGCCCACGGGGATGCGCGGGCGGGGGCGCTCGCGCGCCCACCCGGCCCGTACCCACTTCTCCCGTCCCTCACACGGTCCTCGCCGGCGCGGCCCTCGACGATGCCACGGCGGCTAGCCTGAGCCGGCGCCCGACGTGCTGCCGCTGCCGACCGACTACGCCAGCGTCCTCGCGGCGCTGAAGCGCCAGGTCCGCGCCGCGCAGCTCACCGCGCAGCGTCGCGTGAACACGCAGCTCATCGAGCTGTACTGGTCCATCGGCAACGTCATCTTGGAGCGCCAGGCGGAGGAAGGCTGGGGCAGTGCGGTCGTCGCCCGGCTCGCTGAGGACCTCCGCGCCGAGTTCCCGGCGATGAAGGGCTTCTCGCGCTCGAACCTCTTCTACATGCGCGCCTTCGCGGAGGCATGGCCTGACCGCGCCGAAGTAGTCCAACAGGCTGTTGGACGACTTCCATGGGGGCATGTCACCGTCCTCCTCGGGAAGCTCGACGACCGCGGCGCACGCGACTGGTACGCCGCCCGCGCCGCCGAGCACGGGTGGTCGAGGAACGTGCTCGCGAACCAGATCATGAACCGCACCCTCGAGCGGACCGAGGCTCCGCCGACCAACTTCGCCGGGCAGCTCGCGCCCGCCGATTCCGACCTCGCGCGCGAGCTCGGGAAGGACCCGTACGTCTTCGACTTCCTCGACCTCACCGACGCGGTCTCCGAGCGCGAGCTCGAGCAAGCCCTCATGGACCGGATCGTCGACACGCTCCGCGAGCTCGGCGCCGGCTTCGCGTTCCTCGGCCGGCAGGTCCATCTCGACGTCGACGGCGACGACTTCTTCGTCGATCTCCTCTTCTTCCACACCGAGCAGCTGCGCTACGTCGTCATCGAGCTGAAGACCGGCAGCTTCGAACCCGCCTTCGCCGGCCAGCTCGGCTTCTACGTCGCGGTCATCGACGACAAGATGCGACGCGACTTCCACCGCCCCACCGTCGGGATCCTCATCTGCGGCAGCCGGAACGCGCACACCGTGCGGCACGCGCTCGGCCAGACGTCGGCGCCGATGGCGGTCTCGACCTACACGTACGAGAGCATGCCGGCTGCCGAGCAGCAGGCCCTGCCGGCGGCCGAGCGGATCATCGCGGCGCTCGACTGGGCGGAGGGCGATGGATCGGCGTGACCCCGTCGGGGTGGCGACCATGACGGGACGGGCCACCTGGCCCGTCCCGCCGTCCTACGACTCCAGGTGCCCCAGCTCCGGCTGCGCCAGGAACGCCACGACCGGATCCGCCGCCGCGCCCGTCTCGAACACGACGAGGTCGTTCCGGCCCGCGCGGAGCTGGGCGCCCGGCACGTAGAGCGTGTGCTGCGGGCCGCGGGTCCAGTAGCGGCCGAGCGCGAACCCGTTGACGAACGCGACTCCCTTGCCCCACGAGCGCGTGTCGAGGAAGAGGTCGGCGGGCGCGTCCACGTCGAAGGTCGCGTGCGCGAGCACCGGGCCATCGAGGAAGCGGACCGGCTCCGCGACGGAGGACGCGGCGAAGGACGCCGCCGAGGACACCGACGCCGCCATCGCCCCGAGGTCGAGCGGCAGGCTCTCCCACCCGGTGAGCTCTCGGCCGTCGAGCGTCGCCGGTCCGATGAGGCCCTTCGCCTCGCCGATCCGCACGCCGTAGTTCACGCGCCCCTGGTCCTCCACGAGCACCTCGAGGATCCGGCCGGGCGGCACCGCGATCGCGGTCTCGTGCTGGTCGCGCTGGATCACGCCGACCCGCACCCCGTCCACCGACACGACGGCGCGGTCGCGCACCTCGCCGAATGCCAGCACGCGCGTGCGGTCGGATGCGGGCAGCTCCACGCGGTGCAGCGCGAACCCGCGGAAGACGCCGAGCGCATCCATCGACGGCACGGCGTCGGTCGCGCGCCAGGCGTCGGCGTCCGCGACCAGGTCGGCCAGCGGCACGGCCGCGTCGAACGCCACCTTGAAGGCGGGCGCGTCGCCGCGGCGCGTGGGCACCTCGTCGGGCACCGACCGGTAGCGCGCGATCACGTCGCGGAACGCGAAGTACTTCTCCGTGGGGGATCCGGTCTCGTCCAGCGGGGCGTCGTAGTCGTACGAGGTGACGTGCGACTGGTACGTGCCCTTGTGGTTGGCGCCGTTCGTGAAGCCGAAGTTCGTGCCGCCGTGGAACATGTAGATGTTCACGGACGCGCCCGCGGCGAGCAGCGCATCCAGCTCGGCGGCGGCGTCGGCGGCCGAGGTCGTGTGGTGGTGCTCGCCCCAGTGGTCGAACCAGCCGTCCCAGAACTCGCTGCACATGAGCGGGCCGGTTCTCTGGTGGCGGCGCAGGGTCTCGAGGCGCTCGGCGGCGCGCGAGCCGAAGGATCCGGTGCGGTGCAGCTCGTCGAGGCTGCCGCGGGAGAGCATCTCGTCGGTCGGCTGGTCGACGGTCGTGAGCGGCACGATGATGCCCGACTCGCGCGTGAGGTCGACGAGGTGGCGGAGGTACTCGGCGTCGTCGCCGTACGCGCCGTACTCGTTCTCGATCTGCACGAGGATCACGGGCCCGCCCATGTCGATCTGCCGCGGCGCGACGATCTCGTACACGCGGCGGAGGAACTCGTCGACCGCCGCGAGGTACAGCGGCTCGCTGCGGCGGACCCCCACCGCGGGATCCCCGAACAGCCAGCCGGGCAGCCCGCCGCCGTCCCACTCCGCGCAGATGTAGGGGCCGGGGCGCACGATCGCGTGCATGCCCTCGGCGTGCACGAGGTCGAGGAAGCGGCCGAGGTCGAGGCCGGCGCTCGTGTCGAAGGTGCCGCGCTCGGGGGAGTGCGCGTTCCAGGCGACGTACGTCTCTATGGTGTCGAGTCCCATGAGGCGGGCCTTGCGGATCCGGTCGGCCCACTGGTCGGGGTGCACGCGGAAGTAGTGGAGCGCGCCCGCGATGACGCGGTGCGGGCGGCCGTCGAGCTCGAAGTCGTCGGCGCCGATGCGGAAGCGGGCGCTGGATGCGGGGAGGCCGGGCATGTCGTGTCCTTGCGTGAGGGCGGGGCATGGGAGAGGGGAGGTGCGACTCACGTCGCACCTCCCCTCGGGTCGATCCGGTGGTGCTACTTCACGTCGACGGTGAAGCCCTGCTGCTGGCCGTACTCGGCGGCCGCCTTGCCCCACGCCTCGAGGACGGGGTCGAGCGACGTGCCGTTGGAGTACGCGGCCGAGGCCGAGTCGCTGAAGATGCTGTTCGTGTAGACCTGGAAGGGCAGGTACTGCCATCCGGTGACCACGTTCTTCGAGGCATCGCTGAGCACCTCGTTGATCTTCTGGCCGCCGAAGTACTCGGGGGCGTCGGCGAGGAACTCGGGGCTGTTCAGGTCCGCCGTGGTCGACGGGAATCCGCCGGCGTCGAAGGAGATCTTGCGACCCTCCTCGTTGGCGGTCGTGAACTTGGCGAACTCCGCCGCGACGAGCTTGTTCTCGGACTGCTGCATGACGGCGATGGAGGATCCGCCGCTCTCCGCGGTCGCGGTGTCACCCGCGGTGTACTGCGGCATGGGGGCGACGCGCCACTGGCCGGAGCCCGCGGTGGCCTGCGCCTCGAGGTTGCCGGGCATCCAGGCGCCGGTGATCAGCGTGGCGATGGATCCGTCGCCGAGTCCGCGGAACCACTCGTCGGTCCAGCCGGGGGTCTGGGCGAGCGAGCCGTTGGCGACGAGCTTGTTCCACATGGCCGTGTACTTCTTGGCGCCCGCGTCCTGCATGTCGATGGTGACCTTGTCGCCGTCGACCTTGTAGGGGTGGCCGCCGGCCTGCCAGATCATGCTCGTGGTGAAGCCGGCGTCGCCGGAGTCGCTGGTGATGTACTGGTTCGGGTCGGCGGCGTGCATCTTCTCCGCGGCGGCCACGTACTCGTCCCACGTGGTGGGGACGGCGATCTGGTACTTGTCGAAGATGTCCTGGCGGTAGAACATCGCCATGGGGCCCGAGTCCTGCGGCAGCGCGTAGAGGGCGTCGCCCTCGGTGACCGCGTTCCAGGTGGACGCCGTGAACTGGTCCTTCAGGTCCGTGTAGCCGTAGCCCGAGAGGTCGGCAAGGGACTTGCCGAGCGCGAACTGCGGGATCGCGAAGTACTCGATCTGCGCCACGTCGGGAGCGCCCTTGCCCGCCTTGATGGCGTTCTGGAGCTTCGTGTACTGGTCGGCGCCGGTGCCGACGTTCTGCACGTCGACCGTGATCTTCGGGTGCTCCTTCTCGAACGCCTCGGCGATCGGCTTGATCGCGGGGGCCCAGCCCCAGACGGTGATGGAGGACTGCGTGTCGAGGGCCTTGGCGAGGTCGTCGGCGCTGGCGGAGTCGGCGCTGGCGCCGCCGGATCCGGAGGAGCACGCGGCGAGCGAGCCCGCGAGGACGATGCCGAGGCCGAGCGCGATGGCGCGCTTCGCCCGGCGGGGGAACGAGATGGACATGGTGGTGCCTTTCACTTCTTCGTGGTGGTGAGGGGAGGTGCTGTGGTGCGGAGGTGGGGCTGGGGGACTACGCCTTGACGCCGCCGGCCGAGAGGCCGGACTGCCAGTAGCGCTGGAGGAAGAGGAACGCGATCACGATCGGGATGATCGCGAGGAACGAGCCCGTGATGACGAGGTTGTAGATCGGCTGGCCGCCCACGGTGGTGGACTGCGCGTTCCACTGGTTGAGGCCCACCGTGAGGGGGTACCAGCGGGAGTCGCTCAGCATGATCAGGGGCAGGAAGTAGTTGTTCCAGGTGGCGACGATCGAGAACAGCAGCACCGTGATGAGGCCGGGGCTGAGGAGCCGCAGGCTGATCGTGAAGAAGGTGCGGATCTCGCTCGACCCGTCGATCCGGGCCGCCTCGAGGATCTCCTCGGGCACCGAGTCGACCGCGTACGTCCAGATGAGGTACAGCCCGAACGGGCTGATGAGCGACGGCAGGATGATCGCCCACGGGGTGTTCGTGAGACCCATCTGGCTGAAGAGCAGGAAGGTCGGCACCGCGAGGGCCGTGCCGGGGATCGCGACGGCGCCGAGCACCACCGCGAACACGATCTTCTTGCCGGGGAAGTCGAACTTCGCCAGGCCGTAGCCCGCGAGGGTGGCGAGCAGCGTGGCGCCGCCCGCTCCGACGACCACGTAGATCCGCGTGTTGCCGAGCCAGCGGACGAACTCGCCGTTGCCGTAGGTCAGCACGCCCTGGATGTTGTCCCACAGCGCGAAGTCGCCCGAGAACCAGAGGCCGAACGAGCTGAACAGCGCGTCCTGCGTCTTGGTCGAGTTGACCAGGAGCCAGAACAGAGGGAGCACGGAGTAGATGAGCAGCAGCGCCATGACGAGCGTCAGCACGATGCTGCGGCGCTCGCGCGGGGCTCCGGCGGAGCGGCGGCGCTTCGGAGTGCGCTCCGCCGGGGCGTCGCGAGTGGGCGTGCCGGCGTCGGGCGCGGCGAGGGGGGTTCCGGTGAGGGTCGACACGGTCAGCTGTCCTTCCGGGTGCCGACGAGCTGCACCACGTAGGCGACCACCATCGTCAGGACGCCCATGATGATCGCGATGGCGGCGGAGTAGTTGAACTGCTGTCCCGCGAAGGACAGGTTGTACGCGTACATGTTCGGGGTGAAGTACGAGCTGATCGCGTTCGGCGCCAGCGTCTGCAGGATGTTCGGCTCGTTGAAGAGCTGGAAGCTGCCGATGATGGAGAAGATCACGCCGATGACGAGCGCGCCGCGGATGGCGGGGAGCTTGATGCCGGTGATGATGCGGAACGGGCCGGCGCCGTCGAGCTCGGCGGCCTCGTAGAGGTCCGGCGAGATGACGCGGAGCGCCGCGTAGAACAGCAGCATGTTATAGCCGACGAACTCCCACGTGACGATGTTGCCGATCGATGCGAGGATCCAGCTCTGCGAGAGCAGGTCGGGCAGGTCCCAGCCGGTCGCCTGCTCGACGTTGCCGACGAGGCCGAAGCGGTTGCCGTAGATGAAGCCCCACATGAGCGCCGCGACGACGGCCGGGACCGCGTAGGGCAGGAAGATCGAGATGCGGAAGAACGCCGTGAAGTGCAGGCAGGCCGAGTCGAGCGCGAGGGCCGCGAACAGGGCGATGAAGAGCATGATCGGCACCTGCACGACGAGGAACAGGGCGACGCGGCCGAGCGCGTCCCAGAAGTTCGGGTCGTTGAGCGCCTGCGTGTAGTTGGCGATGCCGACGAACGAGTTGCCGCCGATCATCCGCTCCTGGAACAGGCTGAGGTAGATCGAGTAGCCGACGGGCGCGATGAGGACGACGAGGAAGACCACGAGGAACGGGGCGACGAAGCCCAGCCCGGTCCAGCGTCGCTTGTCGCGTCGCATCGGGGGACCGCTCGGGCGGGCCGCATCGGGCACCTTCGGCCGGGTGGCCGAGGTCGACATCGTCGTCATGTGGTTCCACTTCGTCGGGGGATGAGCGCGGTGTCAACCGCTCGGGCACGATTGGGTGTTTGCGCAAACATCTGTGATGCTCGCAACCATGACATCTCCACCGTCGGCCGTCAAGTCGGGTGGCCGGCGCACGCTCGGCGGCCGCACCGTGTCGATGGCCGACGTCGCGGCGCACGCCGACGTGTCCGCCCAGACCGTCTCCCGCGTGTCCAACGGCGCGCAGAACGTGGAGGCGACGACACGGCAACGCGTGATGGACGCGATGGCCGAGCTCGGCTACCGGCCGAACAGCGCGGCCCGGGCGCTGAAGACCGGCCGGTTCCGCAGCATCGGCATCATCATGTTCACGCTGTCGACCCTCGGGAACATGCGCACGCTCGACGCGATCGTCACGGCCGCGTCCGGCGCCGGGTACACGATCACGCTGATGCCGGTGCCGCATCCGACCGAGGGCGAGGTGGCCGGGGCGTTCAGCCGGCTGCAGGAGGAGGCGGTCGACGGCGTCGTCATCATCATCGAGGCGCACATGCTCGACCGGGCCGACGTGATCATCCCCGTGGGGCTGCCCGTCGTGATCATCGACTCCGATGCGGGCGACCCGTTCGTGGTCGTCGACACCGACCAGGAGCAGGGCACGCGCCTCGTGACCCAGCACCTGCTGGACCTCGGGCACACCGCGATCGTGCACGTTGCCGGCCCGTCGACCTCCTACTCGGCGGCCCGGCGGGCGGCCGAGTGGCGCGCGACCATGCTCGACGCGGGGCTCGAGCCCGAGGACCCCGCCCAGGGCGACTGGACCACCGCATCCGGCTACCGCATCGGCCGGGAGCTCGGGCAGCGCGCCGACATCACCGGCATCGTCGCCGCCAACGACCAGATGGCCCTCGGGATCATGCACGCGCTGCACGAGCTCGGCCGCGACGTGCCGGGCGACGTGAGCGTGGTCGGCTTCGACGACACCGAGGAGTCGAGCTCGTTCTGGCCGCCGCTCACGACGGTGCACCAGGACTTCACCGAGATCGGCCGCCGCTCGATGCAGGTGCTGCTCGAGATGCTCGACGGCCGCGAGCCGTCGGGCGACCGCATGGTGCCGACGCGGCTCGTGGTGCGCCAGAGCGCGGCGGCGCCGCGGGGCGACGCGCGCTGATCCGCCGGCGCCGTTTCGATGCGCCCGCCGCGGGGAACGGGATGGGGGACCCGCCCGCCCGATCTGGAGGCCGCCCGTGCCCGTCGTCGCCCCGCTCCACGAGACATTCCCCGACGTCCGCTCCATCGCCGTGCTCCGCGGCGGCGGGCTCGGCGACCTGATCTTCGCGCTGCCCGCGATGGCGGCGCTGCGGGCCGCGTACCCGGACGCGCGGATCACGCTGCTCGGCACGCCGCTCCACCGCGCGCTCCTCGGCGGACGGCCGGGCGGGCCCGACGAGATCGAGGTGCTGCCGGTCGCGCACGGCGTGCGGGACGTGCCGGGCACGGATCCCGACCCCGCGGAGGTCGAGGCGTTCGCCGCCCGGATGCGCGAGCGCCGCTTCGACCTCGCCGTGCAGGTGCACGGCGGCGGACGCAACTCCAACCCGTTCCTGCTGCGGCTCGGCGCGCGCCACACGGTGGGCACCGCGACCGACGACGCCGAGCGGCTCGAGCGCGTGATCCCGTACGTCTACTACCAGCACGAGGTGCTGCGCGGGCTCGAGGTCGCGGGGCTCGCGGGCGCGCCGATCGCCGACCTGGAGCCGGTCGTGCAGGTGACCGACGCCGAGCGGGCCGCGGCCGCCGAGCACGTGACGGGCGCGCCCGGCGGGCTCGTCGTGATCCACCCGGGCGCCACCGACCCGCGCCGCCGCTGGCCGGTCGAGTCGTTCGCGGAGGTCGCGCGCCGGGCCGCGGCCGATGACGCGCAGGTGGTCGTGGTGGGCGACGCGACCGACGCCGCGGACGCCGACCGCATCGTGGCGCTCGGCCGTGAGGGCCTCTCCGCGGAGCAGGCCGGGCGGATCACCTCGCTCGCCGACTCCCTCACCCTCGGCGAGCTCGCCGGCCTCTTCACCCACGCGGACGTCGTGCTCGGCAACGACAGCGGCCCGCGGCATCTCGCGCAGGCCGTCGGCGCGCGCACGGTCGGGGTGTTCTGGTTCGGCAACGTCGTGAACGCGGCGGCGTTCGGGCGCACGCGGCACCGGATCCACATCGGCTGGACCACGCGCTGCCCGGTCTGCGGCGTCGACGTGACCCAGGTCGGTTGGACCGCCGACCGCTGCGCGCACGACCCGTCCCACGTGGCCGACGTGCGGGTCGACGACGTGCACGCGGACGTGGATCAGCTGCGGCGGGCGTCGCTCGGGGAGCGCGTGGACGCCTGAGCTCGCATGGGCCGGCCGGTCGCGTGGGCCGGCCGCCGGGTCAGCCGGCCGCCGGGTCGAGCCGCTGCGTCGCGTGCGGCGTCGTCGCGATCGCCGCGTTCAGGAGCGACTCCGTGCCCATGTCGAGATAGCCGTACGTCTCCTCGTGCGCGGCGAACTCGGCGGCGCGCTGGGCCGGATCCCGGATGGTCGTCCAGGCGCGCGAGTCCGGGTCGTCGTTCCACGGCGAGTGCAGGACCGGCGCGTGCGTGGTGACGGGCAGGAGGCCGCGCGCGGGATCGCCGTCGACGGAGATGACGGTGGCGCCGAACGCCGGGGCGCGCGGATCCTGGCGGGAGAGCCGCCCCCACACCGCCTCGTCGTCGTCGGCCGCCTCGCCCGCGTAGACGTGCCGGGCGTGCAGCTGCCGGGCGTCCTCGATGCCGTCCTCGACGCCCGCCGAGCCGAGCATGACGAAGGAGTCGACGCCGAGGTCGCGGGCGGCGAGGGCGTCGGCGGCCATGGTGGATCCGTACGAGTGCGCGATGACGTCGACGCTCGTGAGGTCGCCGCCGTGCCGGGCCGCGTGCAGCCCCTGGATCTCGCTCGCGAGCAGCGGGGCGCCGCGCTCCGCGTAGTCGCCGAGCGTCGCGTCGACGCCGGGCGGCGGCGTGCGGTAGCCGATCCATGCGACGACGGCGTGGGCGGCCGGGGCGCCGACCGCCGCCTGCTCGTCGTACACGTTCTGCGCGGTCTCGGTCCAGAGCTGCATGTCGTCGGTGTAGGTGCCCATGCCGGGCACGGTGAAGGTGACCTGGCGGGCGGTGTCGAGGTCGCCGACCGCGATGGCGGCGAGCGGCGGATCCCGGTGGGTCAGCGACACGAGCATCCGCTCCGGCTGGGCGTCCGCACCACCGCCCGCGCGGGCCTCCGGATGGAGCGCGGCGCGGATCGCGGTGAGGGCGGTGAGGCGGTTCCGGGCGTCGGCGTCGTCCGGGTGGGCGGCGACGGCCTCCCGCTCGGTGCGCAGCTCGGCGCGCAGCTGGCGCCGGTTGGCCGCGTCGCGCGAGGCGTAGTCGACGCCGTCGAGGTTGCCGACGAGCTCGGGCGAGCTGCGGATCAGCGCCCGCTGGTGCTTCCGGTCCTTCGACGCCCACCACGAGACGACACGGTCGGGCGACGCGTCCATCACCTGCAGCTCGAGGGCCGGGTGCGCATGGATCATCCGCTGGGCCTGCGCCGGGGTGAGCGCGGCGTAGCGGTCGAGCTGCGCGAATCCGCCCTCGACGCCGGATCCGGGAGGCGCCGGCAGGATCACGAGGCCGACGAGCACGGCGGCGAGGGCCAGCGCGGTCTCGCGCCGCCGGTGGGCTCGGGTCACCACCGCCTCCTCATCGCGCGCGACGCCGTCGGGTCGGGCGGGCGCAGGTCAGAGCGTAGGCGGTGCTCTCCTCGCGACGGCCATGCGCGGGCTGCACGGTGGCTGTGCGCGAGCGGGGCGAGGGGATCAGCCGCGCCGGAGGGCGAGCGCGTCGCGGAGGGAGGCGGCGGATGCGGCGGAGCTGTCGATGCGCCAGTCCTCCTCCTTACGGAAGTCGAACCACACGAAGCCGAGCACGTCGGGCTGCGCCTGGAGGTACGCGACGAGGTCGCGGTTCCAGTCGGCCTTGGATCCGCCCGTCTCGCTCGACGCCACCTCGCCGATGACGAGCGGCTTCCCGGGCGCGACGGCGCGGAGCTGCCCGATGCCGGGGCCGAACAGGTCGGCGGGCGAGGTCCAGCGCTGGCCGGCGACGGCGCCCCAGTTGTAGACGTCGAGGGCGACGACGTCGACCTGGTCGGCGCCGGGGTAGAGGGAGGCGAGGGCGGTGGATCCCGGGTACGGCACGTTCGGGCTCCACACCCATTTCACGTTGGTGGCGCCCTGGGCGACCACGAGGTCGTGCACGTGCTTCCACGCGGCGACGTAGGAGCCGGGCGCGTTGCCGTTGACGCCGTCCGACCACGGGTACCAGTTCCCGTTCATCTCGTGGCCGAGGCGGAGGTAGACGGTCCCGCCGTACTTCGCGAGGTCGGCGCCCCACGAGCGGATGTAGGCGTCGTGGTCGCCCGCGATGATGCGCGCGTTCGTGTACGCGGACTGGTCGACGCCCGCCCCGCCCTGCCACGGCTCCCACGTGACGAGGCTGTCGGCCCCGCGCGCGGCGACGCTCTGGAGTCCGGCGATGGGGCCGGGTTCGTGAAGTCGACGTGGCTCATCACGATGGACGGGCTCTCGCCGAGGGTCGCGGCCGCGGCGTCGAGCTCGCCGTTCGCGGTGGGTCCGCCGGGGGTGGAGAGGCCGAGGCGCAGGCGGGCGGAGCTGATGGCGGGGGCGGCGGATGCGGCGGGCGCTGGTGCGGTCGTCGTCGTGGGCGCGGGCGTCGCGGCCGGGGCCGGCGTCGTGGGCGCGGGTGCCGGGGCGGCGACGCGGGCGGATCCGCTCGACTTCGCCTTCGTGACCGTGAACGTCGATGCGGCCGAGCGGGTTCCGGCGGTCGCGGTGATCCGGATGGTCGAGAGGGCCGTCCGGGGGATCGTGACCGCGGTCGTGAAGCGCCCGGTGGACGTGGTCGTGATGCGCTTCACGGCGGATCCCGCGGCGACGACCGCGGCCTTGCGCCCGGGGAAGCCGGTGCCGGTCACCGTCACGGGCGTGCCGACCGGGCCGGAGGAGACGGAGAGGACGATGGCGGCGGACGCGGTCGGGGCGACCTGGGCTGCAGCGGCCTGGGCGACGGCGGCAGGAGCCGCGAGGACGGTGGCCGTCACGACGACCGCGGGGGCGACGGTGGTCACGACAGCGCACTTCAGGCGGCGGCGAGTGGGCATGGCGATAGGGTCCTTCCCCCGATGGATGCATGCGAGCGTATGTTCTTCGATGCCCGCCGTCCATCGGATGTCCGCTGAGCGACGGGATCCGACGGGCGGGCGGGGCGGATCAGACCCGACGGGCGGCGAGCGCGTCGCGGATGGCGGTGGCCGACGATGCGGAGCTGCCGATGCGCCAGTCCGCCTCCTTGTCCATGTCGAACCAGACGAAGGCGGCGACGTCGGGCTGGGCCTGCAGGAACGCGACGAGGTCGGTGTCCCAGGCGGCCTTGGATCCGCCGACCTCGGACGACGCGGTCTCGGCGATGATGATCGGCTTGCCCGGCGCGATGGCCCGGAGGCGCTCGAGGCCGGGGCCGAAGAGATCGGCGGGCGACACCCACGCGTATCCGGCGACGCCGGTGCCCCAGTTGTAGCCGTCGAGACCGACGATGTCGACGTACGCGGCGCCCGGGTACAGACCCGCGAGCGCGGTGGATCCGGTGTACGGCACGTTCGGCGTCCACACCCAGCGCACGTTGGTCGCACCCTGTGCGACGACGACGTCGTGGACGTGCTTCCAGGCGGCGGCGTAGGAGCCGGGTGCGTTGCCGTTGACCCCGTCGGCCCACGGGTACCAGTCGCCGTTCATCTCGTGCGCGTAGCGGAGGGAGACCGGTCCGCCCCAGGCGGCCAGCTAGGATCCCCACCGGGCGATGTACGCGTCGTGGTCGCCCGCGACGATGCTCGCGTTGGTGAAGCCGGGCTGGTCGACGCCGGCTCCGGCGATCCAGGGCTCCCAGGTGAGGAGGCTCTCGGCGCCGCGGGCGCGGACCTGGTCGAGGGCCGCGATGGGCGGCGCCTGCGAGAAGTCCGCGTAGGAGAGCACGATGCTCGGGTCCTCGCCGACCTGCGCGGCGACCTGGTCGAGCTCGCCGCCGGCGGTGGGACCGCCGGGGGTCGCGACGCCGAACCGCAGCCGGGCGTCGGAGACGGTGGTGGCGGCGCTGGTCGCGCTCGCGGCGGCGGGGGCCCGGCCGATGGCGGCGCTGGCGGGGGATGCTGCGGTGAGGATCCCGGCGGTGAGGGCGAGACCCAGGAGGAGGGTGGTCGCGAGGCGGATGGGGCGGGGGTGGTGCTGCATTGTGTCCACGTTTCTGCGGATGTCCGCTCCCTGGAAGCTATCCGACGCTTCCCAGGTGCGGCGCCCGATGTCCGCTCACGACCGGACGGTCAGGTGACGGTCGGGCGCGGATCCGCATGCCTGCCGGCCTGCCGGCTCAGCCCTCGGGGGCGGGGAGGTGCGCCGGCTGCTCGTCGCCGGGATCGCGGGCGAAGGCGATGGACTCCTCGATCAGGCCGATCACCACGTCGAGCTCGGCCGCATCGCGCGGGCCGTAGACGAGGAACTCGGTGCCGAAGTCCTCGTACTGGTGCGGCGTCGCCCAGCCGAGCGCGGTGAGCTCGGCGCCGCGCGCGACCGGGAGGCAGAGGTGCGTGGAGGTGTCTTCGACGCCGTGCAGGTGCACCGGCTCGAGGCGGCCCTCGGGGGCGAGCGAGGTCCACGGGACGATCGGCTCGTCGCGATCCTCGAGGAAGAGGCCGCGCGACGACGCGGGTGACACCTGGCTGTGGCTCTCGCGCACACCCGGCAGCGCGAACGCGCGCGCGACGAGCCGGCCCCAGAGCTCGGGCGTCGCGCGGTCGGTGAGCTGCCGCTGCGGGCCCTCGTCGGAGAGCGTGGGGCGGGGGCCGGGGCGCGGGGTGGAGATCACCCGTCGAACGTATCGGTCCGACCCTCCCGCGCGACGAGGCGGCTGCGCGCGGAAAGGATGCCGCCCCATGGGAACGTGGGACGGACCCGACCCGAGGAGCGCGCGTGACCACGTACCCGTACGAGTCGCAGTGGGGCGACCTCGCGTGCAACGCGCCGCTCATCGAGCGCGTCGAGAGCCCGGCCGACCGGTTCGACTGGCGCACCGAGGGCTACCCGGACGAGTCCGAGTACGTGTTCTGGTCGCGGCACGTGTGCGGGCTCGCGGGGCTGCGGTCGGTGCTGCGGGCGTGGATCCCGGCGGCCGGAGCCCTGCCGATGCACGAGCTGATCACGCGGGCCGTCGCGCGCGGCGCGCTCACCCGCGACGGCAGCGAGGTCGGCGGGCTGTACTACCGGCCGTTCGCGGAGTGGGTGCGCGACGACTTCGGGATCGAGGCGGTCGTGCACCCGCGGATCGACGTGCCCGAGCTGCTCGCCGAGGTGGGCGAGGGGCGGGGCGTGCTCGCGTCGGTGTCGTCGGAGATCCGGTACCCGGAGCTGCCGGCGACGCGGCGCGGCGGGCACCTCGTGCTGGTGCACGCGTTCGACGGGGATACGGCGACGTTCCACAACCCGTCGGGGATCGAAGCCACGGCGGCGGACGCGCGGCTCGGGGCGGAGGGGTTCGCGCGGTTCTCGGCGGAGCGCGGGGTGGCGCTGGTGCGGCCGCGCTGATGCGGTCGCGCATCCCCCTTCTGCTGTGGGCGCCGATCACCGGGATCGCGCTCATAGTGGGGATCAACGTCGCGGTGCAGATCATGACCGGCATCGCTCTCCGCTGACCCTGGAGACGACACGAGCCCGGCCCCGCGCGCTGCGGGGCCGGGCTCGGCGTGATCGAGTCGGGCTAAGGCTAAGGCTAAGGCTAAGTATTAGTCACACCACGTACTGGGCGACTTCACTAACTTGGGCACATGCCGAGGCGCCCCACCCTCTACCCACCTAGCGTCTTTACTAGAATGGACTCATCCCAAGCGGCGGCAAGTATCGGGTTGTCCTGGTGTTGCGTTACCGCAAGCGCCTCCGACAAGTCAAAGTACATCAGTCCCGATTGTTTTGCTTCCTCAACACTTTTGCTGATGAGCTCTTCGACCCGTCGACTACCTAGCGTCACCAACGCCTCCAATTCCCGGATGTTGATAACGGCTACCGGTATATCTGGTGCCATGTCTGGGATCGCTGCAAGCGTTTCTGCCACAGCATAAAACGGCTCCATTGTGAGCACAATTCCTACACGCATTGTGGCCCTTGACATATCCGCAGGTATCACGGTATCGAATATGGCATTTGTATTATTTAGCTGCTTGACGGCTTTGCTGACACGGTCTTTCACAAAGGCAAGCATGTCCTCGTCTGCTCGCTGCACATGCTTGTCGGGACGAGTTGACTTGCATTCAATCAGGATCGTCAAGCCACCTAGTTCCAATATCCAGTCCGTAGTTTTAACGCGGTTCTTGCCGTCCTTGTACTCTACTTCCTCCTGTAGGCGGACATTGAGTAGAGCAAGTTGCTCGCCAACATAAGCTTCAAACAACTGCCCCAGGTCGCCGGCAAAATCCGATCCAGCCCTGCTGATCAATGCGTAGTACAGATTTGCTGTCGAAACCTGTGAGCTAATCCAGTGCCATACAGGGGCCACATATCCTCTAGTTACTCCCGTGATGAAGGGTGAAGACCCTAGGGGATTATGCGTAAGGCGTTGTAGACCTTCCTCCACCCCCTCGCGCTCCTCCGCCTCCATGACTCGGAACGACTCGAGATCGAGCGACATAATGTTCAAAACATGAATGAATTTTTCAACGGATACCGTTTCTATGGCCTGAGCAAAAATAGGACGATGCAAGTCCTTGATTGTGAGAACACCCTTGCCTATTTGGAACATAAGGGAGAGATTCATAAGGATATAGAACAACTCGTCAAGCGACACTCCCATGATCTCCTCGAACCAGTCGCCTTTCATCACCTTAAGTTTGGCGCGCGGCGGGATCTTGGTTCGAGTGAAAAGCGCCATGGCACTTGCTGCGCGCGAGAAAGGGCTCTGCTGGTCTGTTCCCTGAATGTGCATCATCCTGAGTTCGTTTTGATGAGCGCCGAACTCGCCCAAATCTTCTACATTCGGAACATAAATGCGGATTGATGCATGAAGGTAGTCGTCTACAATTTCTCCGATAGCAGGAAAGCCTTCGCGGTTTCCTTGCGAGATACTGGCTCGCGCCACGTCGGCGTACGCGAAAGGCGGTACCCAATTTTGACCCTGTTTGCTGGGGTCGTAGTTGTCAAGGATGCCTTCGGCTGACGTGCGACGAGCAAGTTCAAGCAGCAACGAGTTCTGATTCATGTGAGATATCATGTCTACGAACTCCCCATACCTAATGCCATCTGGCATATCGGGGCGTCGATTGTCTTTAATGAACATCGGTCCTCACTTCGTTGTCAAGATGCGTCAGGAAGGGGCGGCAATTATGCTTACAGTAAGGGTTTCAACCCGCCCGCGTCTACGGGCGGCATTGGTCAGTTTGCGGTACCCTCTTCTCGTAATTGCAAGAGATCGTGGCTAACGAAAAAGAGCCCGGCCCCCGCGCGATGCGGGGCCGGGCTCGTCTCATGCGCTGGGCGCGGTTCAGCCGCCGATCACGGCCAGCTGTCCTCGAGCTCGTGGGTGATGACGAGCTCGCGGATCTCGCAGCCGCGCGGCTGGCCGAGGATGAACATCACCGAGTCGGCGACGGCGGCCGGGTCGTTGAGGTTGGCGTCGGAGCCGGGCTTGTACTTCGGGTCGCGGTCGTCGAAGAAGTGCGTCTTCATGCCGGAGGGGATCAGCGTGGTCACGCCGACCTCGCCCTTCGTCTCGGCGGCCAGCGCCCGCGTGAAGCCGAGCACGCCGAACTTGGAGGCGCAGTAGGCGGTCGCGTCGGAGACGGCCTTGATGGCGAGCGACGACGCGACGGTGACGACGCGGCCGTGCGACTCGGTGAGGAACGGCAGCGCCGCGCGGACGACGGCGACCGTGCCCATCAGGTTCACGCCGATGACCTTCTCCCACTCGGTGGGGGCGACGTCGACGAGGCGGCCGCAGTGGTCGATGCCCGCGGCGGTGACGACGGCGTCGAGGCCGCCGTGCGCCTGCGCGATCTCGGTCACGAGCGCCTCGGTGGCGCGGGTGTCGGAGACGTCGATGCGGTGCGCCTCCATGCCGGTGACGCTCGAGGTGTCGAGGTCGAGCACGATGGGCTCGCCGCCGGCCGCGAGGACCGCCTGCGCGACCGCGGCGCCGAGCCCGGACGCGCCTCCGGTGATGAGGACGCGGCCGGTGCTGGGGCGGGGGGAGTCGGTCATGGGTGTTCCTTCCGTGGAGCGGTGGTTCGGGGAGTGGTGGGGATCAGCCGACGCGGGCGAGCGCGCCGGCGAGCTTCGTGGTGGATCGGCCGGGGTGGTACGGGACGGTCACGGCCTGGCCGCCCCACTCGGCGATGACCGCCGACTCGGGGAGGTCCTCGGCGCGGTAGTCGCCGCCCTTGACCCAGAGGTCGGGCTTGATGGAACGGAGCGCCTCCTCGGGGGTGTCCTCGGAGAACAGCACGACCGCGTCCACCACGCCGAGCGACATGAGCAGGTCGACGCGGTCCTCCTCGGTCATGATCGGGCGCTCGGGTCCCTTGAGGCGGCGCACCGAGTCGTCCGAGTTGAGGAGCACGACCAGGCAGTCGCCGAGGGCGCGGGCCGCGGCGAGGGTGCGGGCGTGGCCGGCGTGCACGAGGTCGAAGCAGCCGCCCGTCGCGACGACGGTGCCGCCGGCGGCCCGTGTCGCGCGGACCACCTGGAGGGCGCTCGCCGCGTGGCCGCCGATGGGGC
>NZ_JAAVCB010000101.1:0-12653 GCF_014802555.1 Clavibacter sp.
CGCAGCCGCCGCCGCGCCGTACCCGGCAGCAGCTGCCGCGGCGGGCATCACGCGCGTCGACGTCGCGGTCGGCTCGCCCACGGCGGAGGCGGGCGCGCGTCCGGTCCGCAGCTCCGCGGCGACCTCGCGCGCGGTCGGCCGGGTCTCGGGATCGCGCCGGGTCATGCGGGAGAGGAGGTCCACCCACGAGGCACCGAGCCGGGCGGGGATCTCGGGGTCGCGCACCACGCGCGCCATGGTCGACTCCGCGGCCGTGCCGGGGAAGGTGCGGCGGCCGGTGAGGCACTCGAGGAGCACGAGGCCGAGCGCGTACACGTCGGTCGGCGCGCCCACCTCCTCGCCGAGCGCCTGCTCGGGGCTGAGGTAGCTGACGGTGCCGATGATGGATCCGGTCGAGGTGAGCCGCGTGCCGTCCACGAGGCGCGCGATCCCGAAGTCGGTGAGCTTGGCGACGGCCGGCTCGTCGTCCTCCGCCTGGGCCAGCAGCACGTTGGCGGGCTTCACGTCGCGGTGCACGACCCCGCGGCGGTGGATGTAGCCGAGCGCGTCGGCGAGGATCCCGCCGATGCGCGCGACCTCGGGCCCGGGCAGCGGCCCCTCCTTCATGCGGTCGGCGAGCGTGGTGCCGTCGACGATCTCCATCACGATGAACGCGAGCACGCGGTCGCCGACGACGTCGTCGCCCACGTCGAACAGTGTCACGAGGCCCGGGTGGCTGAGGCCCGCGAGCATGCGCACCTCGCCCTCCTGGCGCTCGACCTCGCCCGGGTCGGCGGAGTCGGTCGCGAAGACCTTGACCGCGACCTCGCGGCCGAGGATCTCGTCGGCGGCGCGGTACACGGTGGCCATGCCGCCGCGTCCGAGCAGTCCGCTGATGCGGTAGCGACCGGCCAGCAGCGTGCCGGCGAGTGGGTCGGGCCGTTCTCCGGGCATGGGCGCACCTCTCGTCACGGTCCCCCAGAATAGCCCGGGGCTCCTGGGCGGCACCCGCCCGGCGCGGTCGGCGGCCAGCCTGCGGATCCGCGCCACGGCGGCGTCCGCCCAGGGTGCGGGAGGTAGCCTCTCCCACCATGGACGGCGTCTTCCTCTACATCCTCGGGGTGCTCATCATCGTGGTCGGCGTCGCCGTGTCCATCGGCCTCCACGAGGTCGGTCACCTGGTGCCCGCGAAGCTCTTCGGCGTGCGCGTCACGCAGTACATGATCGGCTTCGGGCCGACGATCTTCAGCCGCCGCAAGGGCGAGACCGAGTACGGCGTGAAGGCCATCCCGCTCGGCGGCTACATCTCCATGATCGGCATGTTCCCGCCGCAGAGCTCCCGGGCCGGCACGAGCAGCACGGGGATCGCGCAGCTCGTCGGGCCCGACTCCCGCCGCGGCGCCGCCGACGCCGGGTCCCCGGCCGCCCCCGACGCCGACGACCGCGCCGGCCGCGGCTTCTTCGACCTCCTCGTGCAGGACGCCCGGCAGGCCAGCGCCGAGAGCGTCGGCGACGAGGAGGACCGCGCCTTCTACAAGCTGTCCGTGCCGAAGCGCATGGTGATCATGCTCGGCGGGCCGGCCATGAACTTCCTGCTCGCGATCCTGCTGTTCGCGGTGGTGCTCTGCGGCTTCGGCGTCACGACGCCCACCACGACGGTCGGCCAGGTGAACGCGTGCATCGTGCCCGCCGGATCCACCGCGTCGGCCGACGCCGCCACCTGCCCCGCCGGCGCTCCCGAGGCGCCCGGCGCGGCGGCCGGCCTCCAGCCCGGCGACACGATCGTCAGCATCGACGGCTCGCCGGTCACGGCGTGGGACCAGGTCACGAGCACGGTCCAGGCCTCCGCCGGGAAGGAGCTCGACGTCGTCGTGGAGCGCGACGGCGCGCAGCAGACGCTGGCCATCACGCCCGTCCTCTCGGAGCAGGCCGTCCCCGGATCCCGCGGCGCCCCCGAGGTCGACGAGCAGGGGAACCCGGTAACCCGCGAGGTCGGCCTCATCGGCTTCAGCCCCACGCAGGCCGTGCAGCAGCAGCCGCTCTCGGCCGCGTTCACCACCACGGGCGAGAACATGGCCGCGGTCGGCAACCTGATCCTCAACCTCCCGCAGCGCCTGGTCGACGTCGGCCGCGCGGCCTTCGGCGGCGGCGAGCGCGACCCGAACGGCCCCATGAGCGTCGTGGGCGTCGGCCGCGTCGCGGGCGAGATCGCCAGCCTCGACGAGACGCCCGTCGCCTCGCGCGCCTCCGCCATGATCGGCCTCGTGGCGTCGCTCAACGTGGCGCTCGGCATGATCAACCTCCTGCCGCTCCTCCCGCTGGACGGCGGGCACGTGCTCGGCGCGATCGTGGAGGGCGTCCGCCGCTTCTTCGCCCGGCTGTTCGGTCGGCGCGATCCGGGGCCCGTCGACGTCGCGAAGCTCATGCCGCTGACCTTCGTGGTCGTGATCGTGTTCGGCGCCATGAGCGCGCTGCTGATCTTCGCCGACCTGGTGAACCCGGTCCGGCTGACCTGACATCGCCCAGCGCCTGATGCGGGGCCGGCCCGCGACAGCGGGGCCGCGCGCCCCCGACGCACCGGGCGCGCAGGAATCGGACGTAGGCTCTTCCCGTGCCAGCAGTCAATCTCGGAATGCCGAAGGTCCCTGAGGTCCTCGCGCCCCGCCGCAAGACCCGTCAGATCAGCGTCGGCAAGGTGAAGGTGGGCGGCAACGCCCAGGTCAGCGTCCAGTCGATGACGACCACGCAGACGACCAACATCAACGCGACGCTCCAGCAGATCGCCGAGCTCACGGCCACCGGCTGCGACATCGTGCGCGTGGCGGTGCCCCACCAGGACGACGCGGACGTGCTGCACATCCTGGCGAAGAAGAGCCAGATCCCGATCATCGCGGACATCCACTTCCAGCCTCGCTACGTCTTCACGGCCATCGACGCCGGCGTCGGCGCGGTGCGCGTGAACCCCGGCAACATCCGCAAGTTCGACGACCAGGTCGGCGCCATCGCGAAGGCCGCCAAGGCCGCGGGCACCTCGATCCGCATCGGCGTCAACGCCGGATCCCTGCACCCGAGCCTGCTGCAGAAGTACGGCAAGGCCACGCCCGAGGCGCTCGTCGAGTCCGCCGTGTGGGAGGCCAGCCTCTTCGAGGAGCACGACTTCCACGACTTCAAGATCTCGGTCAAGCACAACGACCCCGTCATCATGGTGAAGGCCTACCGCCTCCTCGCCGAGCGCGGCGACTGGCCGCTGCACCTCGGCGTCACCGAGGCCGGCCCCGCGTTCCAGGGCACCATCAAGAGCGCCACGGCGTTCGGGATCCTGCTCTCCGAGGGGATCGGCGACACCATCCGCGTCTCCCTCTCCGCGCCGCCGGCCGAGGAGGTGAAGGTGGGCCTGCAGATCCTGCAGTCCCTCAACCTCCGCGAGCGCAAGCTCGAGATCGTCTCCTGCCCGAGCTGCGGCCGCGCCCAGGTCGACGTGTACTCGCTCGCCGAGCAGGTCACCGAGGGCCTCAAGCACGTCAACGTGCCGCTGCGCGTGGCCGTCATGGGCTGCGTCGTGAACGGTCCCGGCGAGGCCCGCGAGGCCGAGCTCGGCGTCGCGTCCGGCAACGGCCGCGGGCAGATCTTCGTCAAGGGCGAGGTCATCAAGACCGTCCCCGAGTCCGAGATCGTCCAGACCCTCATCGAGGAGGCCAACCGCCTCGCCGCGGAGATGCCCGCCGGATCCATCGGAAGCCCCGAGATCCTGGTCTAGACCCCTACTCCCTTCCCGCCCCGGGTGGCGGCCGTGCATCCGCGCGCGCCGGCCCGGCGTAGGCTCTCGAAGTCGTCCGCCCGGCGGACTGCCCCACGAACTGAGGATGCTGTTGAACGGTAACGCCACTTTCCGGCATCGGAACACCTCCCTGCTCGGCCTCGCCAGCGTCCTCGCGCCCCACACCGTGACGTCGGTCGAGATCGACGACCGGCTGAAGCCCGTGCTGTCCCGGCTCCGCCTCCCCACCGGTCTCCTGCAGCGCGTCGCCGGCGTGCTCGAGCGCCGCAACTGGGACGCGTCGATGTCGTTCGACGCGGCCGCCACCGAGGCCGGACGCAAGGCGCTCGCGCAGGCGGGCATCGAGCCGTCGCAGATCGGGCTGCTCATCAACACCTCGGTCACGCGGGCGCACCTCGAGCCGAGTGTCGCGGTCAGCATCCACAACGGGCTCGGGCTGCCGTCGTCGGCCCTCAACTTCGACATCGCCAACGCGTGCCTCGGCTTCGTCAACGCGATGACGCTCGCGGGCCACCTCATCGACTCGGGCCAGATCGACTACGCGATGATCGTCGACGGCGAGGACGCCGGCGAGATCCGCCACAACACGGTCGCGCGCCTGCTCCGCCCGGAGACCACGCGCGCCGACTTCCTCAGCGAGTTCCCCAGCCTCACGCTCGGCGCCGGCGCCGCGGCGGCCGTCCTCGGGCGCACGAGCGACCACCCGGAGGGGCACCGGATCCTCGGCGGCGTCACGCGCGCGGCCACCCAGCACCACGAGCTCTGCATCGGCGACGTGGACGGCATGTTCACCGACACCAAGGAGCTCCTCCGCGGCGGCATGGAGCTCGTCGTCGACGCGTGGAAGGAAGCCGCCCAGGACGACTGGGAGTGGTCGGACATGGATCGCTACATCCTCCACCAGGTGTCGGACGTGCACACCAGCGCCATCGTCAAGGCCGCGAAGCTCGACAAGTCGCGCGTGCCGCTGACGTACCCGCGCTACGGCAACGTCGGGCCCGCGAGCATCCCCATCACGCTCGCCGACCAGGCCGACAGCCTGAGCCGCGGCGACCGCGTGCTCTGCATGGGCGTGGGCTCGGGCCTCAACACGGCCATGACCGAGATCCTCTGGTAGCCGCGGCGTGAGCGCATCGGCCGCGGTCGCCCCGGCGACCGTCCCCGTGGCAGGCCCCGACGGCCAGCCGCTGCCCGGACTCCACCCGGCCTGGTCGCGCGTCGTGCGCGCGGGCGGCCACGGCTGGCACCTGCTCGACACAGGGGAGCGGCTCGCGGCCACGGGTGCGCCCGTCGCCGGCACGATCCTCTGCGTCCACGGCAACCCCACGTGGTCGTACCTGTGGCGTCGCATCGCGGCGGAGTCGCTGGCGCGTGCCGAGCGAGATCCGTCGCGGCCGGCCTGGCGCGTGGTCGCCGTCGACCAGCTCGACATGGGCTTCTCCGAGCGCACGGGCGTCGCGCGCACGCTGCCGACAAGGCTCGCCGACCTGCAGGCGCTCACCGACGAGCTGGGGCTCAGCGGATCCGGCGCGACCGGGCCCGTGGTCACCCTCGGCCACGACTGGGGCGGCGTCGTCAGCCTCGGCTGGGCGCTCCGCAACCGCGACGTGCTCGCGGGCGTCATGGCGCTCAACACGGCCGTGCACCAGGAGGAGGGCGTGCCCATCCCGTGGCCGCTGCGCCTGGCGCTCGCCACGGGGATCCACGATGCCGCCACGCGCGGCACCCCTGGCTTCCTCGCCACCACGCTCGCCCTCGCGCACCCGCCGCTCGACCCGACCGTGCGTCGCGCGTTCGCGGCGCCGTACCGCGGGGCGTCCCGCCGCGCCGGGATCCGCGGCTTCGTCGCCGACATCCCGGTGGGCCCCGCGCACCCGAGCCACGCGACCCTGACCTCCATCGCGGAGGGGCTGCGCGACCTCGACCTGCCCGCCCTGTTCGTCTGGGGCCCGCGGGACCCGATCTTCAGCGACGTGTACCTCTCCGACCTCCTCGAGCGCCTGCCGCACGCCGACGTGCACCGTGTCGAGGGCGCCGGGCACCTCGTCACCGAGGACCACGACTACGCCTCCGCTGCGCTCGACTGGCTGGCGGATCGGGTCGCGCCGGGGTCGGCACCCGCCGCCGCCGCGCCTGCCGTCCCCGCTGTCGCCGACGCCGCGCCCGTCCGCTCGCTCGGCGCGCTGCTCGAGGAGCTGCGCGACAGCGACGACCCCGTGCTCGTGGAGATGGCCCCGCGCGGCGGCGGCTCGCCGCGCACCGTCTCCTGGCGCCTGCTGTCGCGCCGCGTCCGCGAGATCGCGGCGGGCCTCCATGCCCGCGGGCTCCGCGCGGGCGACCGGGTCTCCCTGCTCGTGCCGCCCGGCGCCGACCTCACGGCCCTCCTCTACGCGTGCCTCCGCATCGGCGCGATCGTGGTGGTCGCCGACGCGGGCCTCGGCGCGAAGGGCCTCGGGCGCGCGGTCGCCGGATCCCGCCCCGACATGGTCGTCGGGATCCCCGCGGGCCTCGCCCTCGCGCGGGCCCTCGGCTGGCCGGGCGAGCGGATCTCCGTCACCACGCTCGCGCCGCCCGTCGCCCGCGCGCTCGGCGTCGCCGCGAGCCTGCCGGAGATCGCCCGCGACGGCCGGGCGCAGGTCCTGCCGCCGGAGCCCGCGGCCGACGACGACGCCGCGATCCTCTTCACCTCGGGATCCACCGGCCCCGCGAAGGGCGTCGTGTACACGCACCGCCAGCTCGCCGCCCTCCGGGACATGCTCGGCGGCCGCTTCGACGTGGGCGTCGGCACCGGTCTCGTCGCCGGATTCGCGCCGTTCGCCCTGCTCGGCCCCGCGCTCGGCGCCACGAGCGTCACGCCCGACATGGACGTGACCCGGCCGCACGACCTCACCGCATCCGCCCTCGCTGCCGCGGCCCGTGCCGCCGATGCCACGGTCGTCTTCGCGTCACCCGCCGCTCTCGCCAACGTCGTGGCGACCGAGGACGCGCTCACCTCCGACGACCGCGCCGCGCTCGGCCGCGTCCGCTCGCTGCTCTCCGCCGGGGCGCCGCTCTCGGAGGCCCTGCTCACGCGCGCCGCCGCGCTCGTGCCGGCCGCCGAGGTGCACACGCCCTACGGCATGACCGAGGGGCTGCTCCTTACCGACGTGACGCTCGAGGGGATCCGCCAGGCGGCCCTCCGCGGCGACGCCGGCGTCTGCGTCGGCGCCCCCGTCGACCCCGTCGCCATCCGCATCAGCCCGCTCGACGCCGACGGCGCCGCGACGGGCGCGCTCACCGCGGAGCCCGGCGTCACGGGCGAGATCGTCGCCGCCGCGCCGCACGTCCACGACCGCTACGACCGCCTCCACGTCACCGACCGGGCGGCCCGCCGCGACTCGGACGACGGGATCCGCCGCCACCGCACGGGCGACGTCGGCCACCTCGACGCCACGGGCGCGCTCTGGGTCGAGGGCCGCCTGCCGCACGTGATCACGACGGCCGACGGCGTGCTCACGCCCGTCGGCCCCGAGCAGCGCGCCGAGTCCGCCCCGGGCGTCGGCCGCGCCGCTGCCGTGGGCGTCGGGCCGGCCGGCGTGCAGCAGCTGGTGCTCGTCGTCGAGACCGTGCCGACCGCGCGCCGGGTCGGCCTCGCGGATCCGGACCTCGCCACCGCGGTGCGCGCCGCCGTCGGCCACCCCGTCGCCGCGGTGATCGTCGTCCCGGTCCTGCCGACCGACGTGCGGCACAACTCCAAGGTCGACCGCGCGCGCCTCGGCCGCTGGGCCGCCGGGATCCTCTCGGGCGGCCGGGTGAGCGCGCCGTGATCGTCCTCGTCACGGGCGCGAGCGGGATGCTCGGCCGCGCCGTCGCCGAGCGCCTCGCCGCCGCGGGCCACGCCGTCCGCACCTTCCAGCGCCAGCCGTCCGGGCTCGCGTCGAGCGGCACGGATCCGGTGCCGGGCTCCGTCGTCGACCTCCGCGGCAGCGTCACCGACCCCGCCGCCGTCCTCCGCGCGGTCGCGGGCGTCGACGCCGTCGTGCACCTCGCCGCCAAGGTCTCGCTCGCGGGGGATCCGGCCGACTTCCGCGCCGTCAACGTCGAGGGCACGCGCGGGCTCCTCCAGGCGGCGCGCGCGGCAGGCGTCACGCGCTTCGTCCACGTCTCCTCGCCGTCGGTCGCGCACACGGGCCTCTCCATCACGGGCGACGGCGCAGGCCCCGCGGATCCCGTCCGCGCGCGCGGCGACTACGCCCGCACCAAGGCCGAGGGCGAGCTCATCGCGCTGGCCTCCGACGACCCCGCGATGCGCGTGCTCGCCGTGCGCCCGCACCTCGTCTGGGGCCCGGGCGACACGCAGCTCGTCGCGCGCATCGTCGACCGCGCTTCTCGCGGGCGCCTCCCGCTCCTCGGCCACGGCGCCGCCCTCATCGACACCGTCTACCGCGACAACGCCGCCGACGCCATCGTCGCCGCGCTCGACGCGGCCGACACCGCGCACGGACGCGCCTACGTCGTCACCAACGGCGAGCCGCGTCCGGTCGCCGAGCTGCTCGCGGGCATGTGCCGCGCCGCCGGGGTGCCCGCGCCGCGGATCCGCGTGCCCGCCGCCCTCGCCCGAGCCGCCGGGGGAGCGGTCGAGCGCGTCTGGGCCGTGCGCCCCGGATCCGACGAGCCGCCCATGACCCGCTTCCTCGCCGAGCAGCTCTCCACCGCGCACTGGTTCGACCAGCGCGAGACCCGCCGCGCGCTCGGCTGGACCCCGGCCGTCTCCCTCGACGAGGGCTTCGCGCGCCTCCGCCTCGCGTACGCGGCCGAGCGCCCCGCCGCGCGCTGAGCCGACCCGGGCGGATCGCTAGGCTGATCCGGTGTCCACACGCCTCTCTAAGCTCTTCGTCCGCACCCTCCGGGAAGACCCCGTCGACGCCGAGGTGGCCAGCCACCGCCTCCTCGTGCGCGCCGGCTACATCCGCCGCCAGGCCCCCGGCATCTTCGCCTGGCTGCCGCTCGGCCTCCGGGTCAAGAACAAGGTGGAGGCCATCGTCCGCGAGGAGATGGAGCGCATCGGCGCCCAGGAGGTGCACTTCCCCGCGCTCCTGCCCGCCGAGCCGTACCAGGCCACCGGCCGCTACGACGAGTACGGCCCCGGCATGTTCCGCCTCGAGGACCGCAAGCGCGCGCCCATGGTGCTCGCGCCCACGCACGAGGAGTTCTTCGCGCTGCTCGTGAAGGACCTCTACTCCAGCTATAAGGACCTGCCCCTGTCGATCTACCAGATCCAGGACAAGTACCGCGACGAGGCCCGCCCCCGCGCCGGCATCCTCCGCGGTCGCGAGTTCACGATGAAGGACGCCTACTCCTTCGACCACACCGACGCCGGCCTCGCCGTCAGCTACCAGGCCCAGCGCGACGCCTACGAGCGGATCTTCCAGCGCCTCGGCCTCGAGTACGTCATCGTCGCGGCCGACGCGGGCGCCATGGGCGGGTCCAAGAGCGAGGAGTTCCTGCACCCCACGCCCATCGGCGAGGACACCTTCGTTCGCTCGCCCGGCGGCTACGCGGCCAACGTCGAGGCGTTCACGACGCTCGTGCCCGAGTCGATCCCCATCGAGGGCCAGCCCGCCGCGCGCGTCTTCGACTCGCCCGACACCCCCACCATTCAGACCCTCGTCGACCTCGCGAACGCCCGCGAGCCGCGCGAGGACGGCCGCGCCTGGACCGCCGCCGACACGCTGAAGAACATCGTGCTCGCGCTCACCCACCTCGACGGCACGCGCGAGCTCGTCGTCGTCGGGATCCCCGGCGACCGCGACATCGACCTCAAGCGCGCCGAGGTGGCCTTCTTCCCCGCCGAGGTCGAGGCCGCGAACGACGGCGACCTCGCCAAGAACCCTGGTCTCGTGAAGGGCTACATCGGCCCGTGGTCGCCCGAGGGCCCCGTGCTCGGATCCACGTCCAGCACGAAGGTGCGCTACGTCGTCGACCCCCGCGTCGTCGACGGCAGCTCGTGGATCACGGGCGCCAACGTCGCCGGGAAGCATGTGCTCTCGCTCGTCGCCGGCCGCGACTTCACGCCCGACGGCGTGGTGGAGGCGGCCGACGTGCGCGACGGCGATCCCGCGCCCGACGGATCCGGCCCCATCAGCACCGCGCGCGGCACCGAGATCGGCCACGTCTTCGAGCTCGGCCGGAAGTACGCGGAGGCCCTCGGCCTCAAGGTGCTCGACGAGAACGGCAAGCTCGTCACCGTCACGATGGGCTCGTACGGCATCGGCATCACGCGCAACCTCGCGCTCGTCGCCGAGGCCACGCAGGACGGTCGCGGCCTCCTCTGGCCCGCGTCCATCAGCCCGTTCGACGTGCACGTGGTCATGACCGGCAAGGATCCCGCTGTGGGAACGGCCGCCGAGGAGCTCGTCGACGCGCTCGACGCCGCGGGCCTCGACGTGCTGTTCGACGACCGCCCCAAGGTGTCGCCCGGAGTCAAGTTCGGCGACGCCGAGCTCATCGGCGTCCCGACCGTCGTCATCGTCGGCCGCGGCGCCGTCGACGGCATGGCCGAGCTCTGGGACCGCCGCACGAACGAGCGCACCCCGGTCGCGCTCGCCGACGTCGCGGGCGCGCTCACCGCCGCCCGCTGATCCCCTCCGCACCGCCCTCGAGGCTGCCCGACCCCTCCCGGTCGGGTAGCCTCGAGTGTTTCCAACCGAATAGAGGAGTCGCACCGTGGACATCGACCTGAGCGTCTTGCGCCTGATGGAGCGCGAGCGCGAGATCCCGTTCGAGGAGCTCGTCTCGATCATCGAGCAGGCCATCCTCACCGCCTACCTCAAGCACACCGACCAGGCCGACGCCAAGCCCGTCGCCGACGGGGTGCCCCCCGCGCGCGTGCACCTGGACCGCAAGTCCGGCCATGTCTCCGTGCACGTCCCCGAGCTCGACGAGGACGGCCTCGTCATCGGCGAGTCCGAGGACAGCCCGAGCGACTTCGGCCGCATCGCCGCGTTCGCCGCCAGGCAGGTCATCAACCAGCGCCTGCGCGACATCGGCGACGACCGCATCCTCGGCGAGTTCAAGGGCCGCGAGGGCGACATCGTCGCGGGTGTCATCCAGCAGGGCCCGAACCCGCGCATGATCCACGTCGACCTCGGCACCATCGAGGCGATTCTCCCGCCCGAGGAGCAGGTGCCCGGCGAGAAGTACGTGCACGGCTCGCGCCTGCGCGTCTACGTCACGAGCGTCTCCCGTGGCGCCAAGGGGCCGCAGATCACGGTCTCGCGCACGCACCCGTCGCTCGTCCGGAAGCTCTTCGCGCTCGAGGTGCCGGAGATCGCGTCCGGCCTCGTCGAGATCGTCTCGCTCGCCCGCGAGGCCGGGCACCGCACGAAGATCGCGGTGCGCGCGACCGAGCCCGGCATCAACGCCAAGGGCGCGTGCATCGGCGAGCTGGGGCAGCGCGTCCGCGCCGTCACGGCGGAGCTGAACGACGAGAAGATCGACATCGTCGACTACTCCGAGTCGCTGCCCGTCTTCGTCGGCAACGCGCTCTCGCCCGCCCGGGTCACGAGCTCGTTCGTCATCGACCAGGCGACCAAGGCCGTGCGCGCGCTCGTGCCCGACTACCAGCTCTCGCTCGCCATCGGCAAGGAGGGCCAGAACGCCCGCCTCGCCGCCAAGCTCACGGGCGCGAAGATCGACATCCAGCCCGACTCGATCCTCGAGGGCGACGACTGAGCGCCGCCCGCCGGGACCCGGCCTCCGCGCCGCCGGACGGAGGGGGTAGTATGGAGCCGGTAAGAACGTGCGTCGGCTGTCGTCGGCGTGCCCCGAGGTCCGCTCTCCAGCGGATCGTCGCCGATCCCCCCACCAGCTCCCTCATCATCGACGAGCGCGCGGTGATGGCCGGCAGGGGCGCGTGGATCCATCCGACCATCGAGTGCATCGACAGAGCGATCGCGCGGCGCGCCTTCGGGCGGGCCCTGCGGAGCGACACGGCGCTCGACCCCGCAGCTCTTGGGGGACTACGAGAGCGGCTCGCGGCCCAGCCGAGCGCGCGAGCATCCGAGAGAACAGGCTGAACGGCACATGGACAACTAATGAGCGGCTCGAAATGAGACCCGTCCAGCACTAGCGGTCCCCTCCTGCCTGGGAGAGGACCCCCAGACAGGAGAACAGTGGCTAAACCACGCGTACACGAGATCGCCGCCGAGATCGGCGTCGACAGCAAGACCGCACTCGCCAAGCTCAAGGAGATGGGCGAGTTCGTCAAGGGACCGTCGTCGAGCATCGAGCCCCCCGTGGCCCGCAAGCTCAAGGCCGCCCTCGAGGCCGCCGGCGTCACCGGACAGGCGGCGGCTCCCGCCGCCGCGGCATCGTCCGCCCCGCGGCCCGGGGCCCGTTCGTCGGCCCCGAAGCCCGGCGGCCGCCCCACCCCCGGCCCGCAGCCCACGGCTGCTCCCGAGGTCGAGGCGCCCGAGGCGTCCGACGTGCCGGTCCCGGCGAAGCCGCTGACCGTCGCCGAGCGCCAGGCGCAGGCCGAGGCGAGCCGCAAGGCCGCCGCGGAGGAGAAGGCGCAGGCCGAGAAGTCGGCCGCGTCCGCCACCCCCGAGGCCCCGGCCGTCGAGACCCCGAGCGCCCCGCGCCCGGACGCCGGCAGCACCCCCGCGCCCTCCAACGGCATCCCGCGTCCCGGGATCCCGCGTCCGGCGGCCCCGCGCCCCGGCAACAACCCCTTCGCGAGCAACCAGGGCATGGGCACCAAGCCCCGCCCGGGCAACAACCCGTTCGCGAGCAACCAGGGCATGGGCCAGCGTCCCGCCGCGGGAGCCGCAGGCCCCCGTCCGGCCGCTCCCCGTCCCGGATCCCCCCGCCCCGGCGCCCCGCGTCCCGGCGGCGTCGGCCAGGGCGCGCGCCCGGC
>NZ_JAAVCB010000102.1:0-27882 GCF_014802555.1 Clavibacter sp.
ATTACCGTGGGACATCGAGGCCTCCTGGCGATGGTTGAACTGAACAGCTCCATCAAGCCAGGAGGCCTCTTCACACGCCCCGAAGTGTCACCAACGTCATGGCCGAGTACAGCTAGGCGAGCGGGTCGCGTACGTCCTCGAAGAGCCCCGATTCCGCCGAGCGGCCCGCCGCCTCCATCAGCGCGAGGCTGCCGAGGTTGTCACGGCCGCTGGTCTCGGGCGGCGGGCCGCCGAGGATCGAGAGGGCGAAGGCGCGCAGGCCCGCGCCGCGGCTCGTGAAGGTCAGCTCGCCGTCCTCGCCGGAGATGCGCCACTCGCCCGCCCACGGTGTGACGGGTCCGCGGTGCAGCCAGCTGCCGCGGTAGTCGACGATCAGGCCGCCCTCCAGCTCGATGACCATGGAGGCGACCGCGGGATCCCGGTAGTGGCTGAACGACGGGCGGCTGGTGCGGGCGAACACGCGCACGGCCTCGCGGCCGGTGACCATGCGGATCAGGTCGAAGTGGTGGATCGCCATGTCGTTGATGATCGGCTGCGGGAACCGGTAGTGCGGGTAGTCGTCGGGCTCGTCGTTGTCCCACTGGCGGAAGTCGATCTCGATGGTCGCGACCTCGCCGAGCGCGTCGGCCGCGAGCAGCTCGCGCACGCGGCGCGGCGCTGGGTACCAGCGGTAGTTCTGGCTGACCTGCACGATGAGGCCGAGCTCCTCGCCGCGGCGCACCACGGCGGCGGCCTCCGCGGTCGAGTTCGCGAACGGCTTCTCGACGATCACGTGCTTGCCCGCCTCGAGCGCCTCCAGCGCGAGCGGCGCGTGCGTGACGGCCGGCGCCGTGACGATGACGGCATCCGCCTCCACCGCGGCGAGCGCGTCGGCGAGCGAGGCGAAGGCGGCCTCGGCGGGGAGCCCGATGAGCGCGCGCACCTTCTCGCGGGTGGGCTCGCTCGGATCCACGATCGCGGCCACCTCGATCTCGGCGACCGCGGGCACGGCATTCCGTGCCCAGTCGCCGCCCCAGCCGCCGAGGCCGACGTGGATCACTCGGACGCAGGGGCCGGAGGAGGCGGATGCGGCGGGCGCAGCGGCGGGAGCGGGCGCGGCGGGCGTCGCCGGGGTGGCCGGGGTCACGGGTGCGGCGGTCGTGGCGGGCGTGGCGGGCGTCAGCTTCGCGGCGCTCATCGGGCGAGGAACCAGTCGCGCGGGTGCTCGTCGGCAGTCAGCTCGGCGCGGCCGTCCGTCGGCGCGACCCAGCGGGCGGCGTTCGCGAGCACGCGGCGGATGTCGGGGTGGTGGTAGACGGGGTACTCCTGGTCGCCGGGCGAGAAGTAGAAGACGCGGCCGCGGCCGCGGTGGTAGGCGACACCGGAGCGGAAGACCTCGCCGCCCGCGAAGGTGGAGAGGAACACCTCCTCGTCGGGGCGCGGGATGTCGAACTGCTCGCCGTGCATCTCCTGCCGGTCGATGACGATCGGGTGCGGGATCCCGGCCGCGATCGGGTGCTGCGGCGCGATGGTCCACACCAGCTCGCGCTCGCCGTCGTTGCGCCACTTGAGCGAGCAGGTCGTGCCCATCAGGCGCGTGAAGACCTTCGAGTAGTGGCCGGAGTGCAGGACGACGAGGCCCATGCCGGCGTGCACGTGGCGGATCACGCGCGCGACGACCTCGTCGGACACCTCGCCGTGCGCCACGTGGCCCCACCAGTAGAGGACGTCGGTGGCGGCGAGGCGCTCCTCGGTGAGGCCGTGCTGATCCTCCTGGAGGGTCGCCGTGCTCACGCGCGCGTCGTCGCCGAGCAGCTCGCGGAGGCCGTCGGCGACCACGGCGTGGATCCCGTCCGGGTAGTGCGACAGGACGGTCGCGTCACCCCGGCTCTCGTGCACGTTCTCGTTCCAGACGACGATGTCCATGGCGCTCCTCGTTCGGCGGTGATCGGGGTGGGCGGGCGACGTTCGAGCGGCAGGGCCCGGATCCGGCCGTGACGCGGCGCAAGCCCGCGCCTACGATCGTACGCATGGCCCGCGCCGATGCGGGCGGTACGGAGGCCGCATGACCGCCAACGACGACGACCGCGGAACGATCCGATGAGCGGGCCGACCGGGAGCGCCGGGCCGACCGGCACCACCCGCCCCACCGCGTCCACCCGCCCGACCGACAAGGCCGTGCACGCCTGGTCGCTCGATGGGACGCTCGGGCGGCCGCGGGTCCCCGGCCCCGACGGATCCGGCCCCACCACCCCGGGCGGACGCGCCGCCGGGGCGCTCGACCTCCTCGACCTGCCCGCCGAGCTGGCGCGGCGCGGCTACCGGGCCGTGCAGATCACCCACTTCCAGCTGCCCACGCGGGACGCCGGGTACCTCGCCGACCTGCGGGCGTCGCTCGCCGCGTCGGGGATCACGCTCGACGCGTTCCTCGTCGACGACGGCGACCTCACGCACCCGGCCGACGCCGACCTGCACGAGCGGTGGATCTCCGCGCAGCTCGACGACGCCGAGGCGCTGGGTGCGCACCACGCGCGCGTCGTCGCCGGTCGGAGCGCGCCCACGCCGGAGACGCTCGCGGCGAGCGCAAGGCGGCTGTCGCGACTGGCCGCCGCGCATCCGGGAGTCGCCGTCGTCACCGAGAACTGGCGCGAGATGATGCCCGACGCGGACGCGGTGCTCGCGCTCCTGGCCGACGCCGGCGACGTGCGCCTCCTCATCGACCTCGGCAACTGGACGCAGCCCCACAAGCACGAGCAGCTCGCCCGCATCGCCGGGCACGCGGTCACGTGCCACGCCAAGGCCCACCGGGATGAGGCCGGCCGCCTCGACGACGTCGACTACGCCCGCTCCCTCCGCGTGCTGCAGGACGCGGGCTATCAGGGCGCGCTCGCCATGGTGAACGAGTCGACCCGGCCCGACGGATCCGACGAGTGGGACGGCCTCGAGCAGGAGCACGAGGTGGTGCGGCGGGTGTTCGGCTGAGGCGTACCCGGCTCAGCGCCCGGGCGCGCCCGACGCGTCCGCATCCTCCTCCGCCGCGACGTCCTTCGGCACCGCGAACTGGGTGCGGTGCAGCTCCTCGTACCGGCCGCCCGCGGCCAGCAGCTCCTCGTGCGTGCCGCGCTCGACGATGGAGCCGTCCTCGACCACGAGGATCAGGTCGGCGCTGCGGATGGTGGAGAGGCGGTGCGCGATGACGAGGGCCGTCCGCCCCTCGAGCGCCTCGCTCAGCGCGGCCTGCACGGCGGCCTCCGACGTCGAGTCCAGCGCCGCCGTCGCCTCGTCGAGGATGACGACGCGCGGGCGGGCGAGCAGCAGCCGCGCGATGGTCATGCGCTGACGCTCGCCGCCGGAGAGCCGGTAGCCGCGCTCCCCCACCATGGTGTCGAGCTGGTCCGGCAGGGAGCGGATGAGCGGCTCGAGCCGTGCGCGCCGCACGGCGTCCCACACCTCGTCGTCGGTCGCATCCGGCCGGGCCAGGCGCAGGTTGGACAGGATCGTCTCGTGGAACAGGTGGCCGTCCTGCGTCACCATGCCGAGGGTGTGCCGCATGGAGGCGAAGGTGACGTCGCGCACGTCCGTCCCCGCGAGGCGCACGGCGCCCGAGTCGACGTCGTACAGGCGCGAGAGCAGCTGCGCGATCGTGGACTTGCCCGCACCTGACGTGCCGACGATGGCGACGGTCTGCCCCGGCTCGATCCGGAAGGACACGCCGTGCAGCACCTCCTCGCCGCCGCGGGTGTCGAGCGTGGAGACCTCCTCGAGGGAGGCGAGGGACACCTTGTCCGCGGACGGGTAGGCGAAGCGGACGTCGTCGAACTCGACCGCCACCGGGCCCTCCGGGACGAGGACGGCGTCGGGCTTCTGCTGGATGAGCGGCTCGAGGTCCAGCACCTCGAAGACGCGCTCGAAGCTGACCACCGCGCTCATGATCTCCACCCGCGCGTTCGCGAGGCTGGTCAGCGGCGCGTAGAGGCGCGTGAGGAGGAGCGCGAGGGTGACCACCTCGCCGGTGTCGAGCTGGCCGGCCAGCGCGAGGAAGCCGCCGAGCCCGTAGACGAGCGCGAGGGCGGAGACGAGCATCAGCGCGGTGACGAAGACGAACTGCAGCATCGCGGTGCGGACCCCGATGTCGCGGACGCGGGCGGCGCGGACGCGGAACTCCTCGGACTCCTCGTCGGGCCGGCCGAACAGCTTGACGAGGGTGGCGCCGGGCGCCGAGAATCGCTCGGTCATCTGCGTGCTCATGGCGGAGTTGTGGTCGGCGGCCTCGCGGCGGAGCGCGGCGAGGCGACCGCCCATGCGGCGCGCGGGCACGAGGAACAGTGGGAGCATGACCACCGCGAGCACCGTCACCAGCCGCGACGTGCTGAGCATGACGATGAGGGTGAGGATCAGCGCCACACGTTCGTGACCACCCCGGACAGCGTGCCGCTGAAGGCCTGCTGCGCGCCGATCACGTCGTTGTTGAGGCGGCTCACGAGGGCGCCCGTGCGCGTGCGGGTGAAGAACGCGATCGGCATCTTCTGCACGTGGTCGAACACGGCGGTGCGGAGGTCGAGGATCACGCCCTCGCCGATCCGCGCCGAGTACCAGCGCGTCACGAGCGAGACGCCGGCGTCGGCCACCGCCACGAGGGCGATGACGACGGCGAGCCGCACGATGGTGGCGACCTCGCCCCGGGCGACGATGACGTCGACCACCTGGCCGGCGAGCACCGGGGTCGCCACCGCGAGGAACGCGCCGACGACGGACAGCCCGATGAAGAGCAGCAGCTTCGCCCGGTACGGCACCGCGAACGTCATGATCCGCTTCACGGACTCCCGGGAGATGCCATTCCGGCCGTCCCGCGCGCTCGAGATCTTGTAGAGCGAGCTCCAGGCGACGCCTTCCATGCTCATGGTGGTTCCTTTCGTAGGCACGCGGCCTGATGCGAGCGGCGGACCGCCCGGGCTCGGGTCGCCCGGCGGCGGACCGGGTGTCCGCGTCGCTGCTCCGACCGGGCGTCGTCGTCGTGACCGGATCCGCGGACACGGCGTGGACGGATCGTCCTGCCGGTGGGCCCATGCCCATCATGAGCCACGGATGACGGCGATCACGCCCAGCCGATGAACCGTCACCCGATGGCCGTCGGGCGGAGGACGTAGCCGGCGTCCGCCTCGCGGACCACGTGTCCGCCGCAGGATGCGCCGCGGCGACCCCCGGAGTCCCTCCTCCGCCGGGCGAGGCCAGGGCACCGCCGTTCCTAGCGGGAGGGCATGACCTCGATCACGCAGACACCGACGCCCGCACGGCCCACCGCGGCGACCGCTCGCATGGCGACCGCCGCCGACTGGATCGCCCACTTCCACGCCAACGCCGACCGGCACCTCAGCCCCGAGCAGCTGATCCCGTCCGGCACGCCCTCGCCGCTCGACGCCCGCACCCGCCGCGCCTTCGTCCGCTCGTTCCAGCGGTTCGCGCTCGGCGAGAGCGGCGACGGGGTCCACCTCCTGCGGATGGCGACCGCCGCGGGCGATCCCGCGTACACGCACGCGCTCGCGCTCCTCGTGCAGGAGGAGCAGAAGCACGCGGCGCTGTTCGTGCGCGCGCTCGACCACCTGCACGCGCCCGCGCTGCCCGCGCACTGGACGGACGCGGCGTTCACCCGGCTGCGGCACCTCATCGGGCTGCGGACGGAGATCAGCCTGTTCCTCATCGCGGAGACGGTCGCGACGGGCTACTTCCACGCCCTCGCCGACCACGCCCCGGATCCCGCGCTCCGCGCCCTCGGGCAGCGCATCGCGGACGACGAGCTGGACCACGTCCGCTTCCAGATCGACCGCCTCCGCACCGGCTTCCGCGACACCCCCGCTCCCCTGCGCGCGGTCATCGGCGCCGCGTGGACGGTCGTCGCGGCGGGCGCGGCGACGGTGATCGTCGTCGACCACCGGGCGGCCCTCCGTGCCTGCGGCGTCGCGCCGCGGGCGTACTGGGGCCGGGCGATGCGCGGCTTCGGGGCGGCGGCGCGGTCGGTGCTGGTGGATCCGCGGGCGCCGCTGCTGGGGCCGGCGGGCGCCGCCGACGCGCCCGCACGCGCCTGACGCCGCGCACGCCGGAGGGGCGGGCCGCCTCCTCGGCGACCCGCCCCTCCTCTGTCCCTCAGCGCCGGGCGACGAGGATCATGCGATCCTCTTGCCCGCGCTCGTCTTCACGAGCGACGGGTAACCGGCCTTTGCGCCAGTCGTGGCGACGGTGATCGTCGCGCCCTTGTCGGCCGCGACGAGCGAGTACGTCGTCGCCGTCGCGCCGGGGATCGCGACGCCGTTGCGCTTCCACTGGTACGTCACCGTCACGGGCTGCGGAGTCCAGGCGCCGGCCTTCGCGGTGAGCGTCTGACCCACCTTGAGGACGCCGGAGACCGTCGGTGCGACGCCCGTGATGATCGGTTGCGGCACGCGGGCTGTCGCGGCCGAGGTCTTCGTCGCCGAGGTGAAGCCCGCCTTCGCACCCGTGACGGAGATGGTGATCTGCGTCCCGGCATCTGCGGGGACGACCGTGTAGGTCGGGTTGGTGGCTCCGGGAATGGCGTTTCCGTTGCGGTTCCACTGGTAGCTCAGGGCGACCGGCTTCGGCTCCCACGTGCTGGTGCGCACCGTGAGGATGTTGCCGACCTTCGCGGTGCCGATGATCGACGGCGCCGGCGTGGACGTGAGGAGCTGCGTCGCCGACGGGGCATGCCCGGTCGTGGCGGTCACCTCGCCCCATCTGGAGAAGTCTGCACCGCCGCCGAACTCCATCCAGAACGTGATCGTCGCGTCGTATCCGACATCGACGGTGACCGACCCCACTGCGGGCGCGGGAGTCCAGCCCGGGGTGCCCGTGATCGTGTACCCGATTCCGTCCTCCTCGGGCCATCCGTTCAACGCCTCACGGACATCCCACGCGAAGGTGATCCGCGAGCCGGACACCACGGCTGTGGGCGTCGACTCGTGGACGTACCCCCGAGCGCGATGCAAGACGCGCGGGGTCGGCGTGCCCGTGACAAAAGCACCGTCGACAGTGCCTGCCACACGGAAGCTGACCTGGTGGTCACCAGGAGAAGCCGGGGCCCACGCTTCACCCTCCCCCACGGCCGCGCCGCCCATGTCCTGCCAGGTGCCCGAACCGTTCAACTCGTACTGGTAGCGCGGCTCATCCACTTCGGCGGGAAGGGCGTCGAGCGACAGGTAGACGTGATATCCGGAGACCGTGTCGAGCATCCAGTCGTCGAACACGACCCTCGGCGCGGGGATCGACACGGAAGCGGGACCCGTCACCCGCGCCGTCGCAGCACTCGATCGCGACAGCGAGGTGTACCCGGACTTCGAGCCGGTGATCGTGACCGTGATCTGCTTGCCCACGTCGGCGGTACGCACTGCGTACGTGGAGGCAGTCGCACCTGAAACCGCCACACCATCGGACCACCACTTGAAGGCGAAGGCCGTCGGCGCGGGAGTCCAGGAACCGGTGGCGACCGTCAGGGTCGAGCCGACCGTCGCTGAGCCGGAGATGACCGGTGCCGAACTCGAGGAGAAGGCGATGGTGGCGGCCGCCTGCGCGGGCATCGCCGTTCCCGCAGCTGTCGTGGTGCCCAGTGCGATCGCGATGGCGAGAGCCATTCCGCGCCACGTCTTCGTCGTCGCGATCATCATCGCCTCGCATTCCTGCGAGTCGGTCTCGCGCCGGATGAATCCTCACAGCGGAATCGCACGGGCGCGCCCCCTATTTCGGGGAGTCTTGGAAAGATGACCCGGGCACAGGAACGGGGCGGCGGCCACATGGCCGCCCGCCCCTCCTCGTCTTCCGCTACCGGCTGTCGTCAGACGCGCGCCAGCGCATCGACGGGTCGCCCGGCCGTGTTCAGCGGCGAACGGACTTGCGGCCGCCGACCTTCACGTAGATGAGCAGCACGATGATCGCGCCGATGATGGATCCGATGATGCCGGCGGGCTGGAAGAAGCCGTCCATGGCGTCGCGCTGGAACAGCAGGAACGCGAGGAATCCGCCGACGAACGAGCCGACGATGCCGAGCACGATGGTCATGAGGATCGACATGCTCTGGCGTCCGGGCACGACCGCGCGGGCGATGAAGCCGGCGATGAGGCCGATGACGATGAGGCTGATGATTAGTCCGAGCATGGTGTCCTTCTCTCTGGTGAACGCGGGGTCGCGCTGCGGTGCCCGGTGGGGCGATGGATCCAATCAACCACCCTGCGGGGTGTGACGACACACCCCTGGGGGTGGGATGGTGGATCCATGCCCGCCGCCCGCACCCGCCCCGTCACGATCGCGCTCGTCGACGACTACGACGTGGTGCTGAAGGGCCTCGCCCACATGTTCGACGACTACCGCGACCGCGTGCTGGTGGCCGAGATCGATGCCAACGCCGCTCTCTCCGACGAGATCGACATCGTGCTGTACGACTCGTTCGCGCAGCCCGAATCCGACCACCACGAGATCGCGGAGCTGGTGCGCAACCCGCGGGCCCGCCGCGTGGTCGTCTACACCTGGAACTTCCAGCCCGAGCTGATCGCTGACGCCCGCCGCCAGGGCGTGCACGGCTACCTCTCCAAGGCGCTGCCCGCACGGGAACTCGTGGAGGCGCTCGAGCGGATCCACGCGGGCGAGGAGCTGTTCAACCAGGCGCCGCTGCGGGCCGCGAGCGCGCCGTCGCTCGATTGGCCGGGCAAGCGCGAGGGGATCACGGACCGCGAGTCGGAGATCCTCGCCCTCATCACGCAGGGCAAGAGCAACCAGGAGGTCGCGGCGCTCACGTACCTCTCCCCCAACACGGTGAAGAGCTACATCCGCTCGATCTACCGGAAGATCCAGGTGCAGAGCCGCACCCAGGCGGTCATCTGGGGTGTCGGCCACGGGTTCAGCCCCGACCACCACCGGATTGACCACTGGTTGGGTGGGCCGTAGGGGGCACCTAGAGGTCTTCGCGGCCGGTGGGAACCGCCATGGCGTCAGGCGCGCTTGTCCGCGATGAACGTGTCGAGGTCGAAGGGTGCTGCTTCGCCGCTCTCCTCACCGGCGACCAGCGCTAGTCGCAGCGCCTCGAGCCGCGGCTCCTGATCCTCCATGTCGCGGAGCCCGGTCCGGCCCACCTCACTCGCGGATCGATCCTGCCCGGATGCCACCTGCCGCTACCTCCCGTAGCCGCTGTCTCGGCCGCCCACACGACCACCGGCAACTGGGCCCGGTCGCGCGACGCCATGGACCGCACGCGACGGTGACGGCCCCTCAGGTCGGGTGGTCCCGGGCGATGTCGGGCGCGGGAGAGGGACGACCGCTCGCCCCAGCACCTCCTCCAGACGCGCGTTGCTGCCGGTGTCCTGGCTGTGGAATCGGGCCTCGACGAACTGCTCCCTCAGCGGCGATCCCACGGCGAACCGGGAGGACTCGATGCGGTACCCCGCCTGCTCCGCGAGCTGAGAGAAGAACACGAACTGGGTGCGGGTGTTGCCCTCGCGGAAGCTGTGGATCACGTTGAGCTCGCCCCAGCTCTCCGCGAGCTCGTGGACGAACTCCCGCTGATCGAGGCCCCGCAGGAGGTCCTTGTCGGCGAGCTGCCGGTACTGGGCCTCGGCTGCTTCGGTGAGGGTCGGACCGGCCGGGTAGTAGGAGTGCCCGTCCTTGCTCATGAAGGAGCCGACGGGAGCGACGCGCTCCTCGCCGGCCCAGTCGTAGACGTCCTGGAAGATGTGGCGGTGGATCGCCTTCATGTGCGGGTAGTCGAAGTGTCCGTCGATGGGTTGCCGATATAGCTCGGCGAGTCTCACACGCGCGATGTCTTCTTCGCTGACGCGCAGCTTGTCGGAGTCTGTCTCACCGTGGGGCTTGCCAGGGCCCGTGAGCTTGTTCCTGAGGACGGTCGTACCCGGTATGAAGTAGTCGTCCCAGGTTCGGAACGTCGGCCGACGGCGCATCATCCGATGACGTGGCGACGGATCGCGGCTACTGCCTCTTCGCTCGTGATCTCCTCCCGAGCGGCGCGCTCCGATATCTCGATCAGCACAGGATCCGTCACCTGGTGTCCGGCGAGCGCGAGGGCCGCGTCCGCGAAGGCGAGGCTCTCCGCGGCTCGTGCATCGCGTGCGGCGATGGCGGCAGCGGCGGAGGTCTGCGAGTGCGGCATGACGGGCCCCTTTCTGAGTTCTACAAACCTACCCGCGGGGTCTCCCCACGGGCCTGAGATCACCCCACCTTCGGAGCGCAGCGGGGTCGACGAGTTGGGGAGGAGCTTCTGACAGCGGAAGCGGACGCACGGCCCAGCACACCACCCGCCCTCCCCGCCTCCTCTGCGAGCATGACCCGCATGATCCCCTCCACTTCCTCCCGGTTCCGCAAGTCCGTGCCCAAGGCGGAGGCGGGAGACCGGGCGGCGGTGCTGAGCCCCGCGTTCGCCGCGCCCGGCATGGCGCCCGTGGTGCACGTGCAGGCGATGCGGCGGCTGCAGGAGGCGACCGGGCTGATCCCCGTCGAGTACCCGACCACGCGCCGGCTCGGGGCGAGCGCGGAGGATCGCGCCGCCGACATCACGGCCGCGTTCGCCGACGACTCCATCCGCGCGATCGTCTCGACCGTCGGCGGGGACGACCAGGTCACGGTGATCCCGCACGTGGACATCGAGGAGCTGGCCCGGAACCCCAAGCCCTTCCTCGGCTACAGCGACAACACGAACCTGCACAACCTGCTCGCCGGGCTCGGCATCCCCTCCTTCTATGGCGGATCCACGCAGGTGCACCTCGGCGCCGGCCCCGGCATCGACGACGTGCACCTGCGCTCGCTGCGGGCCGCGCTGATCGAGGGAGGCGAGCTCGAGATCACGGAGCCCGGGGAGTCGGAGGACCACGGGATCGACTGGACGGATCCTCGCGCGCTCACCGAGCACGGCGAGCGGACCGCGACCGAGCCGTGGAAGTGGGCCGGCCCCGCGGCGACGGTGGAGGGGCCGACCTGGGGCGGCTGCATCGAGGTGATCGACCAGATCGCGATGGCCGGGCGCATGCCGGACCTCGACCGGCTGGAGGGCGGGATCCTGCTGCTCGAGACGAGCGAGGAGGTGCCGTCGGCGGCCAGCGTGAAGCGCTGGGTGCGGGGGCTCGGCGAGCGCGGGATCCTCGACGTCGTCGCGGGCGTGCTCGTCGCCCGTCCGGTGACCATCGTCATGGGCGCGCCCGTGCCGTCGCCCGAGGAGCGCGCGCGGCTGCGGGCCGAGCAGCGCGACACCGTCATCGAGCAGATCGCCCGCTACAACCCGCGCGCGGTGGTGTGCGTGGGCGTCCCGTTCGGGCACACGCGGCCGCAGTGGATCCTGCCCCACGGCGGCACGGTGCGGCTCGACGGGGCGGCGAAGACGGTGCACGCGGACTACAGCTGACGCGCTGACCAGCCTCGCGTACCAACTCCACCCTTAACTTACTTTGAGCTTGTCTCATCGTCATACGATTCATAGGCACGCGCCACGGCAGGGATATCCTCGACGTCGGGAACTTGCTCGAAAGCTGCTAACACTGAGGTTCGAAAGTCTACGTCGACGAAATCATCTTCATACAAGAAGGAAATAAACTCCTCTCGACAATGCCTTTTGATGGCGCCGATTATAGGGGCGAGGGCGCCTGGTAGCTCAGTATTGGCCGCCCGTAGGGCTTCATCCCACATGGGAGGGAAGTCCTCGAGCAATAGTGCGCCCCCAAGTAGTAGGGGCAGGACGGGCCTACCAGCCAACCTCTCCGCCTCCGTCAAGCGCCAGAGGGCGAACGGCGACAAGAGGTCTAGTGCAAGGACTTGCTCGACATCACTTGCGCCAGGATTCTCTCCAGACAGGGCATCAAATTGACGGTTAGCCTGGGCGACTTGCCGCTCCTGGACTGGAGAGTCGAAACGCTCTATGAGGTATGAAAAAGCCACATCGTAAAGCAGCCAATACTCAGCGTCGGGGTCATCTGCAGCTGCAGCCTGCCTGTATAACGCCACCGCTTCGGCATATTTTCCCTGACGGAGCAGAGCGTCCCCGATCAATGCATCCAGATATGGAGCGCCGGCCTCCTGAGCTTTTCTGTAATAGCCTTCAGCGTCTGAAAATAGCTCCTCTACATAATAAGTGGCGCCAACGTCGCGAAGCCAATATGCCCGCTTGCGGTAACCGCGTCTAGGTCGGCGGCTTTCATATATAAATCGCGTGCCTTGGCCGCATTCACGCTCCGCATCAATTGAGCAGCGTTATAGAATATAATTGCTTGTCCAGTAAGCTTGGCGACGGCCGCAAAGCGGTCGGCGAGAAGCTCGAGAACCTTGTCGTCGATTTGGCCCTTATGGGTAATTAAGGATAGCGATGCCTCTACTTGAATACTACTTTGCGGCTCGAGAATGGTCCTCTGAGCCAGTTCGAGCAGGGATTTCAAGTCACGAGCGATGATCACGTCCCGCATTATTACGTCTATTAAATCAGCCCGGTAAACGGAGGAGGCGATGGGGATTGCGGCTTGCAGGGCCGAGTAGACCTGCAGCCCGAGGCCCATCGACCGTAACGCCATGTAAGCGGCCATCATTATGTTTCCCTGAATTGCGAGGCGATCTGCCTCCTCCAGTCCTCCCTTCGCCAATAGTGCCGGATAGTGCATGTATCGAGGATGAGCGCCAGAAAGTCGCACAACAACAAAGTCGTCCGTAAAAGCAACGTTGAGCACTAGGTCCCGCTTCTGCGACGCCTGGAGCGATAAACCCCTGACACCGCCCAAGGCTCGCCTGGTATTTCCAACGAACGATCCGGCCCTTTCGCCCAAAAATACCTCGTCGCTTGTCACTGCCACAAAGACCGGGAGACTCGCGTCACTTTTTTTAGAGCTCGCTGAGCCCGAACTTCATCTAAGACAACGTTGGGCGTATCGGCTGACCATTCATCTTCAAAAATGACGGTCAATTCCTTGTTGGCCGGATCGGCCCCCCAATCATCTACCAGATGAGCCCACTTCCACCAAATTCGGCCTGAGGCGGCCTCCCAGAGAACAATAAGCGTCGGGAGATCGAGTGCAGCCCAATAATTACGAGTGGCGTTCTTGATCGCTTTCTTAGGAGCGCCTGCAAGTCTTTCGACGCTCTTAAGCTGCACCAAAAAGTGCATGCCGGTGGCGAAGCCAGCTTCAAACACCTCGATATCCCCATCCACGCCGTAGTCCCCGGTCGGGGCGGTAAAGGTCCAGCTGGCCGGGAGTCGCTCCTCAAACGCGCGTCGAGATTTTTCGGCATTATCGTGACTCTGGGGCCGGCCCGGCATTTGGTCATTCAATTACGGCTCCCTTGATGTACTGTCAGACACTTCTTACCAGAATTAGGTCAGCCCTACTAGGGCTAACTGACTGACGCCCGGGCGCGTGGAGCGCCAATCCTGAATACCGCCGGATCAGTCGCGCGGGTCGTCCGTGAGGGGTCGGATCACGAGGTGGCCGTCGAGGGAGCGGGCCGCCTCGAGGACGTGCGCGGGCGTGATCGCGAGGAGGGCCGGATCCGGGACGCTCGAGAACGTGTCGCCGAGGCGCTGCGACGCGTCGGTCAGCACGATGTGCGGGCCGGACGCGGGCGGGCCCCACTCCTCGGGCGAAGCCGGGCCGAAGATCACGACCGAGGGGATGCCGTAGGCGGTCGCGAGGTGGGCGGCGCCGGTGTCGGCGGAGATCACGAGGTCGGCGGCGGCGATGATCCCGGCGAAGGCGTCGAGGGCCAGCTCGCCCGCGAGCACGGTCTCCGTCGGCATGCCGGCGAGGGCGGCGACCTCGAGGGCGCGCTCGCGCTCCTTGTCCGATCCGGTGAAGACGACCGTGCGGCCCTCATCCGCGAGCGCGCGGGCGACCGCGGCGAAGCGGTCGACGGGCCACTGGCGGGATCCGTAGGCGGCGCCCACATGGATCACGACGGCGTGCTCCGCGACGGGCGGCTCGGCGGGGACGAGGATGCCCACGTCGTCCGGATCCGCGGGCATGCCGTGCCAGGAGACGAGCCGGGCCCAGCGGTACCGCTCGAGGACGTGGTCCTCCCAGGCGGGTCCGTCGGCGGCGGGCAGACGATCGAGCTGAGGCGCCGCGTGCCCGAGGGTGCGGTGCGCGCGCAGCTCGTGGAGGAGGGCGCGGCTCTCGTGACCTGCGCCGTGCAGGTTGATCGCGAGGTCGACCGTGCCGGGCTCGCGCGCGATGGGGTGGTCGAAGCCCTGCTGCGGGAGGTGCTCGTCGACCATGCCGAGGAGCTTCACGACGGGCGCGAGCCAGCCGGTGGTGGCGAGCGCGATGCGGGCGTCGGGGTGCGCGCGGCGGATGGCGCGGAGCGCGGGGACGGCCACGAGGATGTCGCCCAGCTTGATGGCGCGGAGGACGAGGATCTCTTCCGGGTGCTGCTGGTCGGTTCCGGCGGTGCGGATCGACGGGCGGGCGTCGTCAGGGTGGGCGGCGCGGTCGCCGGGGGTCTGCATGGGTTCCAGCCTGGCAGAGGCGAGGCGCGAGGGTCGGGGTGGCGGCGTCAGGCCGCCCGGGTCAGGCCGCCCGCACCCGCCGGATCACCCGGGTGATCACGAACCACAGCACCAGCAGCGCGATGATCCCGATGGCCGCGTAGGAGATGAGGCCGCTCCACTCCTCCAGCACCGGGCGGATCGCCGGGCCGAACGCGAAGCCGAGGCCGACCCAGATGGCGTTCCAGGCGCCGGACCCGATGACCGTGTAGAGGGAGAAGCGCCAGACGGGCATGCGCTCGATGCCCGCCGGGATGGAGATGAAGGAGCGCACGAGCGGCACGCACCGGCCGAGGAGCACGGCCGTCCCGCCCCAGCGCTGGAAGAACGCCTCGGCCTTGTCGAAGTCGGCGTGGTCGAGCAGCGGGATCCGGCCGACGAGGCGGCGGGTGCGGTTCCGGCCGAGCGCGGCCCCGATCGCGTACCAGATGAGCACGCCCACGAGAGCGCCGATCGTGGCCGCGGCCCAGGCGCCCCACGCGTTCATGCGGCCCTCGTAGGCGAGGAAGCCGGCGACGGGGAGGATCGCCTCGGAGGGAATCGGCGGCACGAACGTCTCGATGAGGACGGCGAGGCCGACCCCCACCTCGCCCAGCACCTCGATGAGGCCGAGGACCCAGCCGACGAAGCCGTCGTATCCCTCGCTCGGGTGGATCGCTGCGGGGGTCATTGCCTGGATGGCGCTCATGCGGCCTCTCGTTCTGTCGGGGGGTCGGGCGTCGATGTCGTGGACGGCGGTGCCGTGCGGGCGGTGCCGTGGATCGCGTGCGGGGCGGCGCGGAAGACGGCCCCCGATCCGCGAGCTTAGGGAATGCGATTCCACAACCGCTGAATAGGCGGTGGTGCGCGCGGCGGACGGCCATCGCCCCCGCGGAGGACGACGGAGCCGCGGGAGCACGAGAGGCTGGGTCCGGGGCGGGCGGCGCCCCGCCACCTGCCCGATGCGACCAGCCCGACCCCACCCGCTCGACGCGTCCCGAGGAGCTCCGCCGCGATCCACCCCGCCCGTCGCCCTGCACGCCCCGCACGCCGCCGCCGCGCTGCTCCGCGCCTACGCGCTGGGCGCTCCGGGTGCCAGCGCGGATCCCCTTGACGCCGACGAGCGCGCCCTCTTCACCGGCTGGCTCAAGGCGACGCAGACCGGCGCCACGCTCGTCCGCGCGGGGCGGACCGACGGGGGCGCGGGCGGGCGGGCGCCGGCGTCAGCGCCCCCGTCCTCCGCGAGCAGCGCGAGCGCCCGGGACAGATCCGCGTCGGCCCGCTCGGCCACCCGGTCGGCGGCGTCGCCGCGGAGGTGCCACGCGCTCGCGCAAACGGACGTGCCCACGGTCTCCCGTGGGCACGTCCTGAGCTCACCGCCGCATCGTCAGCAGTGCGACTTCCACCAGTAGGGGTAGTAGAGCCAGATGCCGTTCCGGGCGCACGTGGTGTTCTTGATCCATTCCGCGACGGTCGCGACGGCCGCGCCGACGAGGCTGCAGGTGATCTTCGAGAAGTCGAAGAACAGGCACAGCCCGATCATCCCGCCGGCCACGCCGCCCGCGACGATGGTCTTGAACCAGGGGCCGTTGATGTAGACGTGCTCGCCCTGGAACCACTTGATGACCTTGTTCCACCAGTGCTTGCTCTCCGTGATGCCGGCGGCGCCGGTCGGGGCGCTGCCCGCGGGCGCGTCGGCGGAGTCGGGCCAGTCGCCGTCGCTCAGGTCTCCCATCTCGTCGCGGAGGGACTGCGCAGCGGCGGGATCTGCGCGCAGCTGCGCGGCCATCTGCTGACCCGCCACCTGCTGCGCGGCGGACGGCTTCGTCCAGCCGTCGACGTGGTGTCCGTTGATGGTCAGCCCGTGCTCGCCGGCGTCCAAGACGTCCTCCTGCGTGACCCGGCCGCTCTTCAGGTCCTCCACGAGGGTCTTGTCCTCGAGCGAGCGCTCCAGACGGGTGCGGGCGTGGGAGGAACCGTGGTCGGCTGCGAAGGCGTCGCTGCTGGGTGCGGCGAGGCCGAGGCCGAGGCCGGCGAGGGCGCCGACGGCCACGAACGCCAGGAGTCGGCGCGTCGAGAGGAACGTGCGGCCGAAGGGACGAAGGGGACGAAGGGGACGAAGGGGATGGACGGGATGGAGGGGTCGTGCGGACATGCTGGCTCCTACGTGAGGAAGCGGGATTCGCCTCACTTGGAACGTAGGTGCGTGCTCGTGGGCGTGCGGGCAGTGCACAAGACGCGCGATGAACGACGGGGGAGTTCGAGACGTCCACTCGCTCTGCCACGGGTCTTGGTCAGCGCCCGTCGTCCTCCGCGAGCAGCGCGAACGGATCACACGGGGCAGCGCACCTGCGTGCGCGCTCCCGACCGGTCGATGTCGTGGTCGGGCATGGGCTTGCCGCACATGGGGCAAAGGCGCGACTGCGGCTCAGGAACCAGGTCGTCGGTGTACGGGCCGAGCGGCGGCGCGCCGAGGTAGGGGCGGAGCCGCTCGTTGAACCGCTCGATGGCCGCCCCGAAGCCGCGCTCGCGCCGCGGGCCGTCCTCCCGACTCTTACCTCGCGTCATAGTATTCAGTGTACGCGGTAATTCGGGCGACGGCAGGGAGCTGGCATGGCACACGAGGGCGCGACGCGCACGGATCCGCTGGCACTCGAGAGCCAGCTCTGCTTCGCGGCCGTGCTGGCGGCGCGGTCGGTCGTCGCGCTGTACCGGCCGATCCTCGAGCCGCTCGGCCTCACGCACCCGCAGTACCTCGTGATGCTCGCGCTTTGGGAGCGCGACGGCCGATCGATCTCCGACCTCGGCGGCGCGCTCGCCCTCGAGCCCGCGACCGTGACGCCGCTGCTCAAGCGCCTGCAGTCGGCGGGGCTCCTGGAGCGCGCGCGCAGCGCCGAGGACGAGCGCGTCGTGCGCGTCACCCTCACCGACGCCGGCCGCGCGCTCCGCCAGCAGGCCGAGCAGGTGCCCGCCACCGTGGCCGAGCGGACGGGCATGACCCCGACCGAGCTCGGCCGCATCCGGGACGACCTGCACGCGTTCCTCGCGCGCATCGACGCGGCGCCGGATCCCGCGGACGCCTAGCGCCGCGCGCCGGACATTCTTGCCGCGGAGCCTGTCGACAAGCTCCGCCCAAAGCGCGCGACTTCAGTCCGAGAGGGTCACCAACGTGACCTTGAAGGGAAGGGTTCCGACGAGCACACTGTCGAGTCGCACCTCCACCACGAGGTCACCGGGGACCACGATCCGCGGGGCGACCTGGAAGTGAAATGTTGAGGGCATCAAGTCCTCTGGGTGGTGCTCGTGGCCGCCCCTCACCGGTGGGGCGAGTCCGTGACGCGACTTGTTACGTCGGGGCGGATCCATCGACCCCGGGTCACGAGGGACCACGGACAACGCGAGCACATGGCCCTGGCCCGTGTCCTCCTCGCGCCAATGGATCTTGCCGCAGACGAAAACCGGTAATTGATACGGCGGCTTGCTTTCGCGCGGGTCGATCAGCCGACCCGCGATGCCGACGCCGTACCAGTCGGTCAGGAAACCGTCTCGCTCCTCCACATGCCCGACGAGCATCAGGTACTCGATCCGCGGGTCCACCGCGCTCCCCCGCTGACGTCGCTCGTGCACGCTGCGGAACCACTCGGCGACGCGAGACGTCTCGACGACCCCCGCGGCGACAGCGAGGGTGAACACCTCCGCCTCGACCGGCTCGACGGCGCCGAGCACGACGCCGTTGAGCTCGAGGAACGCCACCGCAGAAAGGAACGCGGTCCGCTTGTTGCCATCGTGGAAGTACTGGGTTGTCGCGAGGCCGTGCATCAGGGCGGCGGCCTTGTCGAAGACGCTCGGGAACGGATCGACGCCGCCGAAGCCGTTGAACGCCCTCCCGACCGCCGCATGGACACCATTGGCGTCACGAACGCCAGCGCCGTGTCCGCCGAACTCCAGATTGATCTCAACGACCGCCTCGAAGGAGAGGGCGACGACCATCAGGCCAGGCGGCGGAGCAGCTCTGCGTGTCGCTTCGCGAGGATGCGGGCGACCCTCATGGTCTCCTCTACCGACGCGACACGGTCGTCGCGAGGAGAGTCGATCGCGGAGTCAGGCTGGCCCAAACCGACCACCTGCTGCTCGCTCTCCCGGACACCCATGGTGTCCAAGGTAGTCGACCGAGGTGGGGAGGTCCATGGATGCGATCTCACCCGTGGACGAAGGGCTCGCTGCTAAGTTCTCCGGGTACGCCCCAGGACCATTCGGCCACGCCGGGCTCCTGGGGCAATCGTGTTTCCCGGCCGCGGGGCCCGTGCCCGTGACGGATCCCTGCCAGCGGCGGTCGACGCGGGCCCGCTGGGGGACGATGGATCCATGACCCTCAGCGCCGACGGAACCCTCCAGGACGGGCGGGTGCTCGTCGGCCCGGTCGACGCCCCCGAGCTGCACGTGATGACGTACAACATCCGGCGCCTGTTCCGCCGGTACCGGCCGGGCAGCCCCGACCGCTGGGCCGACCGAGAGCCGCTCATCGCCGAGCTCCTCCAACGCGAGCAGCCCGCTCTCCTCGGCACCCAGGAGGCGATGCCCACGCAGGGGCGCGCCCTGTCGCACGCGCTCGGCCGACACTACCGGCGGATCGGGCACGGCCGCAACGCCGACGGCCACGGCGAGGGCTGCCCCACCTTCTACGACACGCGCCGCCTCGAGCTCACGACCTGGCGGCAGGTCGCGCTTTCGGACACGCCCGCGGTCGCCGGATCCCGCACCTGGGGCAACATGGTGCCGCGGATCGCCGTGGTCGCCGACTTCACGGATCGCGCCACGGGCCTGCCGCTGCGGCACGTGAACACGCACTTCGACCACCTCTCTCGGCGCTCGCGCGAGGAGTCGGCGCGCATGATCCTCGGGATCGTCGCCGAGGTGGAGGCGCCCACGATCGTCGCGGGCGACACCAACGCGGGCATCAACACGGAGCCGCACCGGCTGCTGATCGGGTCGGGCGCGCTCGTCGACGCGTGGCCCGCCGCCCGCGAGCGCCTCACGCCGGAGTGGGGCACGTGGTCGAACTACAAGGCGCCGAAGCGCACGACCCGCCGCATCGACTGGATGCTCGTCACGCCCGACGTCGAGGTCGAGCGGGTCGGCATCAACACGACGCGCATCGACGGGCGCGCGCCGAGCGACCACGAGGCGCTGCAGGCGGTGGTGCGGTGCTGACGGATCCGTCGGACCCCGCCTCACTCGATGATCCGCACGCGCCCGAGGACGTCGCCGCGTTCGCCGGGCTGGCCGGGCTCACCTTCCTGCAGCCGCCGCACGGCATCACGGCGATCCTCGCCGACGCCGTGCGCGTGATCGGGCTGCTCACCTTCCTCTTCTCCGTGTTCGCGTGGACGGGCACGACCTCGGCGATGTTCGCGCTCGCGCTGCTGGGGCTCGTGGCACCGCGGTCCCTCGGGGCGAGGCCCGGGCTGGATCTGGCGATCGGCGTCACGACGCTCGTCTCCGCCGCGAGCAACCGGCTCGACCTCTACGAGATGCTGCCGTGGTGGGACATCCCCGCGCACCTCGTCACGACGGCGGCGCTCGCCGCGCTCGTGATCCTGCTCGCCGACCGCGCGGGCGTCGTGGTCGACCGGCGGCCGCTGCCCCTCGGGATCCTCAGCCTCACGGTGGGCCTCGCGCTCTCGGCGCTGTGGGAGCTCGGCGAGTGGGCGGGGCGGGCGTGGCTCGACCCCGCGATCCTCACGGGCTACGACGACACGATCGGCGACATGGCGGTCGGCGGGCTGGGGGCGCTGCTGATCGCGCCGCTCATGCCGATGCTGCTGGCCCGGTCGCGGTGGCGTCAGGCCCCGCTGGCGCGCTCGATCGATTCCACTAACTGATACACGGACGTTGAAGGGTTATTGTGGGGCATTAAAGAAGACTCTCGTTCGTGACGCAGCTCTAAAGCGCGCGCCCGACCAGCCGCGACGGCCCGAAGGGGAAGGTAAGCAGCCGCATCAACGTGCTTGTCACCAGCACCGTCAAGGTCCCTTCGCCGCCTGCGAGCGTCGTCGTTATCTAAGTGACTACCGTGCTCACTCATATGCAATATGAGCCATATTTCGAAACAAGGATTCGAAACGGCCAGACGAATGCTTCTGGTTCGGGCAAGCTCGAAGGCTTCGTGCAAATGAGGATGTTGACGCGGCCATTCGACGTCGAATACACACCAGTACTCGCTTGCCTCATCGCGCGCCCGAGCGGCTACGGCACTTTCCACCAGCGTGAGCGGCACGGCACCCGTGAGACTGATACGCATGTCTAGTTTCGCTCGGCTCCGAATTTCAGGCAATGCGGCGAGAGCCTTAAAATACTCCGGCTCAGTTGCTTCGCCCTCACAAAATAGAGCTATCACATAGCGCTCCGGCTTGGAGGGTCGCCGCCGTCGCAAGACTGCGGATGGACGCCGACCCATTAGCCGATAAGCCCAAGCGCTCGGTATACGCCTACCATATCGATGTCTGGCACCCCGCCAAAGCGCCCTTCGAGGTAACCCTTCTCAAGGTTTTGCGACTTCCGCACGCGGTCACCATTGTAATCCGTCAATGGGGTCAGCGAAGTTGCACCCGAATCATCTTTTTCCGTCAACCAAATTTCATCTCTATTCAGTCGAGCCAATAAACTAGCGTCGTGCGACGTAAATATAAGTTGGGCGTTATTCGGATTAGTCCGAGGATTCGAGAATATACCAAGGATCTCTGCCGACAGCTTGGGGTGCAAACTGGCGTCGATCTCGTCAACAACAAGAACACCCCCTCTTTCCAGGGTCTGAAGGAGGGGACCCACTAGCCGAAACCAGGTCTGCGTGCCGGCAGACTCTGCCATCATGTCAAGGGGATATCTCCCACCGTCCGCGTTATGGACAAGCATAGTAACTTTGCGGTTCCTCTGGTCAGCAATGCTTGACTCATCCTCGCGCCGTATCACGTCCACAATTCCCAGGTCGGCCATTTTCAGGAGAGCCAGACCTTGCTCGCGCTTGTTGTTCACGGGCAATTCTGCGCTTTGATCGTCATCCTCTGCATCGGTCGACATGGTCACCTCGGGCATATCGAACCACAGTGGCGCAGATGAGCCAAACGTGCCCATGCCAAACTCACGCATCATTCCGGTCTTCGAATGCAGACCCTTGGAGCTTGTGTTGAATACTTGACGCGTGAAGCTACGAGTCAGCGGCTCCTTGAAGAGCCGAACAATGGACAGAACTAAAGCCGTCTCGGTTAGCAGCTTGCGCGCACCTGATAGCTCGCCAAGACCGTCCTGCAGCTTGAGCTCCATGTCGCTCCGCTCGAATAGGCGTCTGCGCCTTCCCGCGGGATAGTGAAAAAGGCCCTCGTACTTCACCGAGGTTGAGTCTAATTCGAGCTGATACTCGAAGCGGATGTCCTCGATGAGATACTCGACCCAGAACTTGGTAGGCCGACTGCCGTCTTTGCCAAATGCAAAGTTGGGCACAGGAATTGCCTCATCCCAACTCCTTAGAGACGTAGTGACGGCGCGCCTGAGCCATTCTATGGCAGCCAGTATATTTGATTTACCGGATGCGTTAGGTCCAAAAATGCCCACCACAGACAACAAGCTGGCATTTAGCGATTCAGAAGGCCGCGGACCCTCTCTATTTGCGTCGAGCGCAACCATGGACAGCTCAACGGGTTCATTGATGGACCGGAAATTTTCCACAGCAAATCGGATCAGCATGAGGTTCCAACAGTCGCCATGCGCCGATCCTAGCGCTGTTTCCGCAGTTTTTCGACGAAAACCACCCCCTGTTGACTAGGAACGTCGACATCGAGGGCCGGTCGAGACAGCGTGGGCCGATCCACGGGGTGTGACACCCATGTAGCGATACCCGCTCGAAGGACAGAGACCGCGGAGCTAACGAGGACCACCCCGAGGAGAAGTGCCGCGGGCGGGGTTTGGCTCGAGGAGCAGTCGGGTACGTCTCCGTCATGCGCTCGCCCGGGAACGACCTCGAGGCCGTCCTGTTCGACCGGGACGGGACGCTCGTCGTCGACGTGCCGTACAACGGGGATCCCGCGCTCGTCACGCTCATGCCCGGTGCCCGCGAGGCGGTCGACGCCGTGCGCGCCGCCGGCCTCCGCATCGGGATGGTGACCAACCAGTCCGGGATCGCGCGCGGCCTCATCACTCGGCAGCAGGCCGACGCCGTCAACGCCCGCGTGCAGGAGCTGCTCGGCGCGTTCGACCTCGTGCTGCTGTGCCCACACGGATCCGAGGACGGCTGCGAATGCCGGAAGCCCCGACCCGGCATGGTGCTCGAGGCCTGCCGGACGTGGGGCGTGGATCCGTCGCGCGTCGCGGTGGTCGGCGACATCGCCGCCGACATGGGCGCCGCCCGGGCCGCGGGCGCGCGCGGCGTGCTCGTGCCCACGCCCGTCACGCGCGAGGAGGAGGTGGCCGAGGCGGAGCTGGTGGCCCCGACGATCCTCGACGCCGTGCACCTCCTCATCCACGACCCCGCGCCCCGCCGCGTGCTCGTCGTGCGGCTCGACTCCGTGGGCGACGTGCTGATCTCGGGGCCCGCGGTGCGCGCCGTCGCCGCCGACCCCCGCGTCGAGGTGCATCTGCTCTGCGGTCCGCGCGGCGCGTCCGCCGGCCGGCTGCTGCCCGGCGTGCACGCGGTGCACGTGTGGGACGCGCCGTGGATCTCCTCCCCCGCGCCCGCCGCCGACGCCGCGTCGGTCGACGCCCTGCACGCGATCCTCGCCGAGGTCGATGCCGACGAGGCCGTCATCCTCACGTCCTTCCACCAGTCGCCGCTCCCGCTCGCGCTGCTGCTGCGGCTCGCCGGCGTCGAGCGGATCACGGGCGCGAGCGTCGACTACGCCGGATCCCTCCTCGACGTGCGCCTGAAGCCCGGCGAGGACCTCGACGAGGACCAGCCCGAGCCCGAGCGCGCCCTCGCGATCGCCGCCGCGGCCGGGCACGCGCTGCCCGACGGCGACGACGGGCGGCTCGCCGTCCTGCCGGCCGAGCTGCCGTCCGACGTGGAGGCGCTCCTCCCCGACGGTCCGTTCGCGCTCGTCCACCCGGGCGCCGCGGTCGGGGCGCGCGCGTACCCGGCCGACCAGCACCGGGACGCGGTCGCGCTCCTGGCCGCGCGCGGGATCCCCGTGGTCGTCACGGGCGGACCCGACGAGCGGGACCTCACGGCGCACGTCGCCGGATCCATCGCGCTCGACCTCGGCGGCCGCACCGACCTCGCCGGGCTCGGCGCGCTGATGCGCCGTGCGGCCGTGCTCGTGAGCGGCAACACCGGCCCCGCGCACCTCGCCGCCGCGGTGGGCCTGCCCGTCGTCAGCCTGTTCTCGCCCGTCGTGCCGCCGATCCGCTGGGCGCCGTACCGCGTGCCCGTGATCCTGCTCGGCGACCAGGACGCGGCCTGCAAGCTGAGCCGCGCGCGTGACTGCCCCGTGCCGGGGCACCCGTGCCTCGCGGGCGTCGCGCCGGCCGAGGTCGCCGACGCGGTCGTGCGGCTCATGGCGACGAGCCGCGCGGAGGTGCCCGCATGAGGATCCTGATGTGGCACGTCCACGGCGGCTGGACCGACTCGTTCGTGCTCGGATCCCACGAGATCCTCTTCCCCACCACGCCCGCCCGCGACGCGTGGGGCCTCGGCCGCGGCGGACGCGCGTGGCCCTCGAGCGCGCGCGAGGTGGATCCGTCGTCCCTGCACGACGCGGACGTCGACCTCGTGCTGCTCCAGCGCATGCCGGAGATCGCGGAGGCCGAGCGCCTGCTCGGCCGCCGCCTCGGATCCGACGTGCCCGCCGTCTTCCTCGAGCACAACACCCCGCGCGGCGCCCCGACCGAGACCGTGCACCCGCTGGCCGACCGCGACGACATCCCGGTGATCCATGTCACGCGCTTCAACGCGCTCATGTGGGACACCGGATGCGCGCCCACGACGGTCGTCGAGCACGGCGTGCCCGACCCCGGCGCGCTCTACACGGGCGAGGCCCTGTCGTTCGGCGCGGTGATCAACGAGCCCGTGCGCCGCGGCCGCATCACCGGCACCGACCTGCTGCCCGCGTTCGCGGAGGTCGCGCCCGTCGAGGTGTTCGGGATGGGGACGGATCTGGTCCCTGACGCGTTCCCGGACCTCGGCGAGCGCATCGTGCCGCGCGGCGACCTCCCGACCTCCCGCATGCACCCCGAGCTCGCCCGCTTGCGCGCGTACATCCACCCGCACCGCTGGACCTCGCTCGGCCTGTCGCTGCTCAAGGCGATGCACATGGGGATGCCCGTGCTGGTGCTCGACGCGACCGAGGCGTCGCGCGCGGTGCCGCCGGACGCGGGCGCGATCTCGTCCGACCCCGCCGACCTCGTGCGCGCGGCCCGGCTCCTGCTCGCGGATCCCGACGAGGCCGCCCGCCGTGGACGCGTCGCCCGCGAGGCCGCGCTCGCCCGCTACTCCCTCGGCCGGTTCCTGCACGACATGGACGCCGTGCTGCACGACGCCGTGGACGCGGCCGGCCGGCGGCGCGCGCATCGCCGGGCCGCGGGATCCACCGCCCCGCCGGAACCGCCGGGCACCGCCCCGGCCACCGCGCTCGCACCCGCCGACCCGCACCCCCTTCCCCACCCGCTCGACGAGAGGACGACACGATGAGGATCGCGATGATCTCGGAGCACGCCAGCCCGCTGGCGACGCTCGGCGGCGTGGACGCCGGCGGCCAGAACGTGCACGTGGCCGCGCTGTCGGCCGCGCTCGCGGAGGAGGGCCACACGGTCACCGTCTACACGCGCCGCGACGACGAGGCGCTGCCCGCCCGGGTCGCCTTCGCGCCCGGTGTGGAGGTCGTGCACCTCGACGCCGGACCCGCCCGCGCGGTCCCGAAGGACGAGCTGCTGCCGCACATGGGCGAGCTGGCCGACGGCCTCCTCGCCGACTGGCGCACCGCCCGGCCCGACGTCGTGCACAGCCACTTCTGGATGTCCGGGGTCGCCGCGCTCGACGCCGCCGCGCGCCTCGCGTCCTCCCCGGTCGGCGCCGCCGCCGCGCCGCCCGTGCTGCACACCTTCCACGCGCTCGGATCCGTGAAGCGCCGCCACCTCGGCGCCGAGGACACGAGCCCCGCCGCGCGCGCCGAGCTCGAGCCGGGCGTCGGCCGCCGCGCCGACGCCGTCATCGCGACCTGCTCCGACGAGGCCGCCGAGCTCGTGCGCGCGGGCGTCGACGCGGCCCGCGTCACCGTGATCCCGTGCGGCGTCGACATCGGGCACTTCACACCGCGAGCGGACGAGCCCGACGACGCTGCCGACACCGCCGACCGCCTGGTGCCGCGCAAGGGCGTCGACCTCGCGATCGAGGCCCTCGGGATCCTCGCCCGTCGCGGCCGCACCGACGTCGAGCTGGTCATCGTCGGCGGATCCGGCGACGGCGCGAGCGGGTCCGACGACCCGGAGGCCCGCCGCCTCATGGACGCCGCCCGCGCCGCCGGGGTCGCCGACCGCGTGCGCCTGCACGGCCGCGTCTCCCAGGCCGACATGCCCGCCGTGATGCGCACCGCCGACGTCGTGGTGTGCGCGCCCTGGTACGAGCCGTTCGGCATCGTGCCGCTCGAGGCGATGGCCTCCGGCGTGCCCGTCGTCGCGTCCGCGGTCGGCGGCCTCACCGACAGCGTGGTCGACGGCGTGACGGGGATCCTCGTGCCGCCGCGCGACCCCGCCGCCATCGCCGAGGCCCTCGGGGAGCTGCTCGCGGATCCCGCGCGCCGCCGCCGCCTCGGCCGCGCCGGCCGCGACCGCATGGAGCACGGCTACGCGTGGTCGACCGTCGCCGCCCGCACCGCGGAGGCGTACCTGGCCGCGATCCAGGCCGCCGCCCCCGACGACCTCCCCGCCGACCCGACCGTGGTCGACGCCCACCTCGACGCGCTCGGCCCGGTGCTCGACGACCTCCGCCGGCACGCGCCGCGCCTCACCGCGTGGGGCCGCGAGATGGCCGACCGCCTGAGCCACGGCGCGCGCCTCATCGCGGCCGGCAACGGCGGATCCGCGGCCGAGGCCCAGCACCTCACGAGCGAGCTGGTCGGCCGGTTCGACGGCGACCGCCGCCCGTTCTCCGCCATCGCGCTGCACTCCGAGTCGTCGGCGGTGACCGCGATCGGCAACGACTACGGCTTCGACGAGGTCTTCGCCCGGCAGGTGCACGCGCACGCCAGATCCGGCGACATCGTCGTGCTCCTCTCCACGAGCGGCCGCAGCGAGAACCTGCTCCGCGCCGCCGCCGCCGCGCGCGCCGCGGGAGCCACCACCTGGGCGATGACGGGCCCCGGCCCGAACCCGCTGGTGGAGGCGTGCGACGAGTCCCTCGCGCTCGACGGGCCGTCGGCCAACGTGCAGGAGGCGCAGCTCGTCGCCGTGCACGCGATCTGCCGCGCGTTCGAGAGCCGCCTGAAGGCGAACGACCGGGCCGCGGCGCGTGCGTCGGCGACGACGGCCGTCGCGTCGGCGTCCGTGCCCGTGACGGTCTCCCCCGCGTCCACCACGGCGGCGCCCGCCGAGGTGCCGGCATGAGGATCGTCGTGGTCGGCGACGTGCTGCTCGACGTCGACATGACCGGCGCCGCGCACCGCCTCAGCCCCGACGCGCCCGTGCCCGTGATCGAGGTCGAGGAGTCGCTGCCCCGCGCGGGCGGCGCCGGCCTCGTCGCCACGATGCTCGCGCGCGACGGCCACGACGTGCGCCTCGTCACCGTGCTCTCCGACGACCATCACTCCGCGACGCTCCGCGCGTGCCTCGACCGGATCGAGGTGGTCGCCGGCCCGTCCGGCGCGCCCACGCCCGTGAAGACCCGCGTCCGCGCCGACGGCCACGCCATCGCCCGCATCGACGAGGGCTGCGCGCCGCCGCCCACGCCCGCCGCGACCGACGCGATGCTCGACGCGATCGCCTCGGCCGACGCCATCGTCGTCGCCGACTACGGCCGCGGCGTCACGCGCGATCCCCGCCTGCGCGCCGCCCTCGACGCGCGCGCCGCCGAGGTGCCGCTCGTGTGGGATCCGCACCCCGCGGGCGAGGCGCCCGTCCCGAACACGGCGCTCGCCACCCCGAACCTCGCCGAGGCGCGCGCCTTCTCCGGCGTCGCCGGGCGCGACGTGTCCGCAGCGGCCGACGCCGCCCGTCTGCTCCAGGCGAAGTGGGGCGTCGCGACGGTCGCCGTCACCATGAGCGAGCGCGGCGCCCTGCTCGTGTCGGCGCCCGCGTCCGGCGCGGCCGGTGGATCCATGCCCGTCGTCGTCCCCGCCCCGCTCGTCGCGACGGGCGACCCGTGCGGCGCCGGCGACCGCCTGGCCGCCACGGCCCTCGCGGGGCTGGCCGCGGGATCC
>NZ_JAAVCB010000103.1:0-9126 GCF_014802555.1 Clavibacter sp.
CCGGCGCCGCGCGCACCCGGGCCGCACCGCGCGCGCCTGACCCGACGCGGTCGACCGCGCACCACCCGCCGCCCTCCGACCCGCACCCGCGGGCCGGAGGGCGGTGCCACGTGCGACGCCATCCGACACCGCAGCCGCATGTGGACAAGTCAGACGACCGACTGACGAGCGACATAGCCTCCGGTCGACAACACCCGCCCGGCCTGGACACAGTGACGTGTCGAAGTGCACCCTCTGTTCGACCGGATCCTCACCCCATCCCGAACCACCCGCACCACGGAGGCATTGATGCCCATTCACTCCATCACCCGATCCACCTCCCGCACCGCCTATCGCGCGTCCCGATCCCCCGTCAGGTGGCGGAGCGCGCCCTTCCTCCTCACCCTCGTCGCCATCATCGCGGTGGGCCTCACGACCACCGGCGTCACGCCCGCGCACGCCGCGACCCACCAGACGGCACCGGCAGCAGCAGCGATCTCCCCCGCGCTCGCGGCATCCGTCCGAGCCGGCACCACGGAAGCCGACATCCGCTCCGGTCGCATCACCGTCGACCAGCTCGCGGATGCGGCGGAGGTCACCTCCGGAGCGGCCCGCGGGCTCTCGTCCGAGGCCCGTGCCGCGGAGCACGCCCAGCTCGTGCGCGAGACCGCGTCGGAGGTGGCGGAGCTCCGGCTCGCGCGTCCCGGACAGGCCTCGACGTCGATCCCGGTCGACGCCGACGCCTTCGGGCACCTCGTGGCGGGCACGACGTCCTCCATCGCGTCGGATCCCCTCGTGGCGTCGGACAGCTGGAAGTCGTTCTGGCACCACATCACCCACCCGTCCATCACCCTCAGCATCTCGCCCGCCGCGATGAGGCTCCTGGTAGCCGGGGCTGGCTCGTTCGACATCGGCGCGCTCTGCGCCCTGACCGGGGCGGTCGCGTGCGCCTTCATCGGGGCAGCGGGCTCGATGCTCATCACCTACCTCATGAACACCCCGTGCGTGTACAGCGGGATGTACTTCGTCCTGCCGTACTGGTGGAACAGCCGGTGCAAGTGACCCGCTGACCGGCGCACTGACCCGACCCGCCGCCCTGCGTCCCGCATCCCGCGGGCCGGAGGGCGGCGTGGGTCACCAGCGGAGCAGCAGCACGTCGGATCCGCCCTCGCGCCCCACGGGCACGAAGCCGAGCGACTCGTACAGCGCGCGGGCGCGGTCGTTGCCGTCCTCCACGCTGAGGCTCACGCCCGGGGCGCCGGACGCGCGGATTGCCTCGACGAGCGCCACGAGGATCGCCCGGCCGACGCCCCTGCCGCGCGCCGACGGGACCAGCGCCATGCCGAGCTCGGGGATGTCGGTCGCGACGAAGCCGTAGCCGCGGTCGTCGTCGGCGTAGAGCCGCGCCCACGCGGCGCCGACGGGTCGCCCGTCGGCCTCGGCGACCACGCCCACGTCGCCGGCGCGCGGCCAGCCGGACACGTAGTGCGCGAGCTCCGGGGTGGCGAGCATGCGCTCGCGGGTCATGGACCCGTCGTCGCGCCAGTCCATCGACGCCAGGAGCATGTCCTCCAGGAACGGCAGGTCGTCGGCGCGCGCCGGGCGGAGCGCCACGCCCCCGGATCCCGCGCCCGTCATCGCGCGGCCCCGTCCGCCGGGCCGTCCGCGGCCCCGTCCGCCGGGCCCGCTTCGCCGGACGCCGCCCCCGCCGCGACCACGCGCGACTCCAGCCAGCTGCGCAGGTCCGCGACCACCTCGTCGCGGTTCGTCTCGTTGTAGATCTCGTGCCGCGCGCCCGGGTAGACGATCAGCAGCACGTCGCTCAGGCGCGATCGCCTGCTGTAGTCGCGGGCGAGGAGCTGCATGCCGCGGCGGCCGCCGAGCGAGTCCTCCTCGCCGCCCTGGATCAGCACGGGCAGGTCGGTCGCGAGCTCCCGCGGCGGACGGCCCATGATCTGCACGGAGTCGCGCATCCGGTACGGCTTGAGCGCGTTGACGTCGAAGTTGCGGTCGTCGGCCCCGAACGCCCGCTGCGCCTCCGGATCCCGCGAGAGCCACTCGAAGCCGGACGCCGCCGGATGCCGCCAGCGCTTGTTGAGGTCGCCCGTGTTGATGACGCCGGAGCTGCTCGCTGACCAGCTGGATGCCGTCGAGCGCCGCCAGATGACGCCTCGGCCCCAGCACGCCGATGCCGAGATGGCCGAGACCCGTCGCGCCGTGCCCGCGGTGGTCGTCGGCCGCGACCGTGTACCCCGCGGCTACCCCGCGGCGTTGAGCTCGTGCGCGAGCCGGATGTAGCGCAGCGCGTGCTCGCCGACCCCGTGCGCGATGTGGACGACGGCCCGTGGGTTCTCCGCCTCCCACACGTAGTAGTGGAGGGTCACGCCCTCCGCGTCCACGATGGTGCGGTGGTCGGCTCCGCCGGTGGAGCGCTCGTCGTCGGGCATTGATCCAGACTAGGCGCGCCTGCGCGGGCCGCCCAGGCCGCGGATCAGGACTCGCGCGTGATCTCCACCCGCACGAACAGCTTCGACCGGAACGGCCCCGCGTAGATGCCGCGCAGCGGCGCGACGTCGCGGTAGTCGCGGCCGCGGCCGACGAGCACGTGCCGGTCGCCGATGTCGATGAGGTTCGTGGGATCCCAGCCGCGCCACTCGCCGCAGAACCACTCCACCCACGCGTGCGACTCGCCCGTGACGGTCTCGCCGACGGCCGCGTTCGGCTTCGGGTGCAGGTAGCCGCTGACGTAGCGCGCGGGGATCCCGACGTGCCGGAGAGCCCCGATGACGATGTGCGTGATGTCCTGGCAGACCCCGCGCCCCTGCTCCCACGCCTCGCGCGCGGTCGACTGCACGCTCGTGACGCCGGCCATGTACTCGACCCTCTCGCCGATCGCCCGCGCGATCTCCGCCGCCGCCTCGCACGGGGTGCCCGCGCCGCCCGCGATCTCCTCCGCGAGCGCCCGCACCTCCTCGTGCGGCTCGGTGCGGACGGTCTGCGCGACCTGCTCCACGTGCTCGGTGGCGCGCTGCACGTCCACCGCGAGGTCGTCCCAGCCGAGCTGGTGCGGCTCGTGCGTGCGCGGGCGGACCTCGACGAGGCTCGTCGCCGTGAGCTCGAGCGAGCGGTGCGGGCTCAGGATCTCGAACGACGAGACGCGCGTGCCGAAGTAGTCGACGTACGTGTGGTGCCCCGGCTTCGGCTGGATGTCGAGGTTCGAGTACAGGACGAACTGGTTCTCGCTCGACACGGGCAGCATGCGCGCCTCGTTGTAGGACGCGGTCACCTCGCCCTCGTAGTGGAATCCGGTCCGGTGGGTGATGCGCAGGCGGTTCACGAGTTCTCTCCGACCCAGCTGGGTGCCGCGTTGGTGGGGAAGTAGCGCTGGCGGACGGCCTCGCTGGTGGCGCTGGTGGCCTCCTGCACGGCGTCCATGAAGCGCGGGAGGTCGTCGAGGATCTCCTGGATCGGCCGGTACTCCAGCTCGCTCCGGATCTGCCCGAGCAGCCGCTGCGCCTGGTCGGACACCCCGAGGCGGTCGGTGCGCGGCTCGATGTCGTGCAGGCACTGCTCCGCGCGGCGGATCGAGTGCGTGATCGACCGCGGGAACAGCCGGTCGAGCAGCAGGAACTCCGCCGCGTTGCGCGCGCTCGGCACGCCGCGGTAGGTGCGGAGGTAGGCCTCGTAGGCGCCGCAGGAGCGGAGGATCGTGGTCCACGACGGGCCGCTCGCCTCGGTGAGGGCGCGCGTCGCGAGCAGGCGGGCCGTCATGTCGGCGCGCTCGATGGATCGGCCGAGCGTGAAGAACTGCCACGCCTCGTCGCGGCTCGTGCCCGACTCGACGAGCCCCACCGCGAGGGCCGAGCGCTCGCGCACCCAGCCGAAGAACTCGTGCACGCGGTCGTTCGCGATCTTCCTCGGCATGCGGGCGCGCGTCGTGTTGAGGCACTCCCAGAGCTCGCTCGAGACGATCTCGCGGGCGCGGCGGGCGTTCTCCCGCGCGGCGCCGAGCGAGTACGCGATGGACGCGGGCTGCGTGCGGTCCACCGCGAGGAGGGCGAGCACGTCGTCCCGGCCGAGGACGTCCTCGCTCGGCACGTCGCTGCCCATCACGCTGAGGAGGGAGCGGCAGGCGGTGTCCTCGTCGATCCACGGATCCTCCAGCAGCAGCTGCAGGTGCACGTCGAGGATGCGGGCGGTGCCGTCCGACCGCTCGATGTAGCGGCCGATCCAGAACAGCGACTCGGCGATGCGCGACAGCATGGGCATCAGCGGTCCCCCTCGGTGGTGTCGGCGTCGTCGGCGGTCGATGCTGCGGCGGGTGCGGCCGCCTGCTGCTGCTGCTCGTGCTGGTCGCGGTTCCGCGGCCGGTCGTGCGGCGACTGGTCGGGCGCCTTCTCCCCCGAGACGATCGGGATCGACGTGGTCACCGCGGCCTGGTCGGCCACGAGCGTCTGCACGCTGCGCTCGCGCGTGGCCGCGGGGAAGCCGGAGCCGCCGACGACCCAGGTGTCCTTGGATCCGCCGCCCTGGCTGCTGTTGACGACGAGCTGGCCCTCGGGGAGAGCGACGCGCGTGAGGCCGCCGGGCAGCACCCAGATGTCGCGACCGTCGTTGACAGCGAACGGGCGGAGGTCGGCGTGGCGGGGGCGCATGCCGTCCTCCACGAGCGTCGGGATGGTGCTGAGCTGCACGACGGGCTGCGCGATCCAGCCGCGCGGGTCCTTGAGGAGCCGCGCGCGCAGCTCGGCCAGCTCGCCCGCGCTGGCGGCGGGGCCGACCACGAGGCCCTTGCCGCCGGATCCGTCGACGGGCTTCACGACGAGCTCGGGCAGCCGGTCGAGCACCTCCTCGAGCGAGTCGGGCTCCTCGAGGCGCCAGGTGTCGACGTTCGGGATGATCGCGTCCTCGGCCAGGTAGTAGCGGATGAGGTCGGGCAGGTACGTGTAGACGAGCTTGTCGTCGGCGACGCCGTTGCCCACCGCGTTCGCGATGGTGACGTTGCCGAGGCGCGCGGCGAGCATGAGCCCGGGGGATCCGAGCATGGAGTCGGCGCGGAACTGCAGCGGATCCAGGAACTCGTCGTCGACGCGGCGGTAGATGACGTCGACGCGCATGGGGCCGCCCGTGGTGCGCATCCAGACGCGGCCGCCGGAGCAGAACAGGTCGCGGCCCTCGACGAGCTCGACGCCCATGAGGCGCGCGAGCAGCGTGTGCTCGAAGTAGGCGCTGTTGTAGACGCCGGGCGTGAGGACGACAACGTTGGGGTCCTCGACGCCGTCGGGCGCGCTCGCGCGGAGAGCCTGCAGGAGCTTGTTCGGGTAGTCGCCGACGGGGCGCACGCGCATCGAGACGAAGAGCTCGGGGAGCGTCTGCGCCATGACGCGGCGGTTCGAGATCACGTAGCTGACGCCGGACGGGACGCGCACGTTGTCCTCGAGGACGCGCATCTCGCCGGCCTCGTCGCGCACGAGGTCGATGCCCGAGACCTGGATGCGGACGCCGTTGGCCGGGTCGATGCCGGCGGCCTGGCGGTGGAAGTGGCTGGACGAGCTGATGAGGCGGGCGGGGATCACGCCGTCGCGGATCGCGCGCTGCGGCCCGTACACGTCGGCGAGGAACGCCTCGAGCGCCCGGACCCGCTGCGCGACGCCCTTCTCGAGGCGGCTCCACTCGGCCTGCTCGATGACGCGCGGCACGGCGTCGAGCGGGAACGGCCGCTCCTCGCCCGCGAAGTCGAACGTGACGCCCTGCGCGAGGTAGCTGGTGGCGAGCGCGTCGGTGCGGTCCTTCAGCTCCTCCTTGGTCATGCGGGAGAGGGCCGCGTGGATCTCGCGGTAGGCCGCCCGGGCGACGGCCGGCTCGCCCGCGACGGGCGGATCCCGGAACATCTCGTCGAACGGCATGGCGCCACCGGAGGCGCGGCGTGCGGCTGCGAGCGTGCCGTATCCCTCGAACAGATCACCCATGGTCGGGAGCGTAACGGGGGCGTGTGTCGGGGGTGTTACCGAGGCGCGGGGGCGCACATGGCCCCGCGGATCAGGCGTCGGTGCGCTTGAGGATGTGCGCGGGGATGGCGATGGACGCCGAGACGAGGAGGATGCCGGCGAAGAAGCTCAGCAGCTCGAAGCCCTCGATGTAGAACGCGAACGCGAACAGCGCCATGCCGCCCAGGAAGAGGGCGAACGCGATGATGAAAGCGACGATGTTCACGAGGGCACCTGATCCATTTTTGCGAGACGGGGGTCGACCGCCGCGCGGGGCGTGACGCGGTCACCGACGAGTCTACGAGATCGCGGCGCGGGCGTCGCGCGGCGGGGCGCCCCGGTCAGGTCACCGGGTCGGGCACCCGGCTCAGCGCGCGGCCTGCTCCGGGCGGATCCCGCCGGCCAGCGCCTGGTACGCGCGCTGCGGCCCGGGCGAGCGGGTGAGCGAGGCGGCGATGGCGTCGAGCCCGGCGCGCTGCATCCCCGACGGGTTCAGCAGCGCCTTGGCCGCCTGCCGCAGCTCGGTGACGGTCGCGACGTTCGGGGCCAGCGCGATCCCGAGCCCGGCGTCCTCGAGCGCCGCAGCGCCCGCGAACTGGTCGGTCGAGAGCGGCAGCACGAGCATCGGGACGCCCGCGGTCGCGGCCTCGGTGACGGAGTTGTTGCCGCCGTGCGTGACCGCGAGGTCGGCGTGGCCGAGCAGCGTCACCTGCGGGAGGAACGGACGGACGAGCCAGTCGGAGGGGATGTCGCCGAGCTCGGCCGGGTCGGTGGATCCGGTCGCGAGCGCCACGCGCACGTCGAGGTCGCGGAGGGCCGCCGCGATGCGGGCGAGCACGTCGCCGCGCACGGAGAGGAAGCTGCCGAGCGACACGTAGACGATGGGGTCGCCGCCGGCGTCGATCCAGCCCTGCACCTCGGCCTCGGGCGCCTCGCGCCGCACGGCCGAGCCGATGAAGGCGTGCGGCGGCAGCAGCTCCGAGCGGTCGAGGTCGTGCAGCTCCTCGGGGTAGTTGAGGAGGAGCACGTCGCCGGCCTCCGCGAACGCGTCGCGGCTCGGGCGCATCGAGGGCGCGAGGATCGCGAGGGCGTCGTTCCACTGCGCGGTGAAGCGGTCGCGCACGCGGACGCAGAGCGCGTGCAGCTCCTCGAGGTCCTCCTCCTCCGGCTCGAAGGCGGCGGGCCAGGCGGGCGGGAAGCCGTAGACCTCGTCGCCGACCGGCAGCGCGCTCGGGTGGCCGAGCACGACGTCCGCGTGGCGGGTGCCCGAGGCGAGGAGCGCGAGGCGGGCGCTGAAGGCGAGGTGGTCGACGATGACCTGGTCGGGGCGCACCTCGTCGAGGATCCGCTGCACGGCGCGCGCGGTCTCGACCGGCTCCCACAGCAGGTCGTCGCTGCGGGCCTCCGCCTGGAAGCGCAGGGTCTCGACCATGCCGCGGCGGGTGGCGGCGAAGAAGCCGCGGAGAGTGTCGTCCTCGCCGGTCGGCTGCTCCTCGGCCTTGATGGTGCCGGGGTTGGATCCGCGGCCGAGGCAGAGGTCGATGCGCTCGAAGCCGGAGGCCTCGACGATGCCGGCGGTCGCGGATCCGGTCGCCACGACCACGCGCTCGCCGGCCTGCTGCCAGGCCGACGCCAGGGTGATGAGCGGGAAGAGGTGGGACGCGTAGTCCGGGCTGATGACGAGCAGGGTCATGAGGCGCTGAGCTCCCAGAGGGTTCGGTCGTCGGCTGCGGCGACGTCGCGGTAGACGCGGGACAGGGTGCCCGCCATGGCCTGGATGGTGAAGGTGCGGGCGACCATGTCGCGGGCGCGGTCGGCGGCGGCGACCGCGCCGGGGCCCGCTGCGATGTCGAGCGCGCGGGCGATCCCGGTGCCGAGCGCCGCGGCATCCGTCGTGTCGACGAGGAGGCCGGTCACACCGTCCTCGACGTAGGTCGCGGGTCCGCCGGACGCGGGCGCCACGACGGGCAGGCCCATCGACATCGCCTCCAGGAGCGCGACGCCGAACTCCTCCTTGATGCTCGCGCACGCGTACGCGCCGCCCGGCGCGGTGAGCCCGGGGCGCCCGTAGCGGACGGCGGCGAGCCAGCGCGTGACGGTGTCGTTGCCGCGGTGTCCGGCGAGGAGGAGGCCGTGGCGGGCGGCGTCGGCGGGGCCGTCGGCTCCGGGGACCGCATCGAGGATCCGCGCCAGCTGCTCGCGCTCCTCCTGGGTCGGCTCGTCGAGGTCGCCGCCCACGATGAGCAGGTTGGCGCGGGACCGGAGCGGGGGATCCGCCGCCCAGACGTGCGCGAGCTGCGCCATGCCCTTGACGCGGGCGAGGCGGCCGACCGAGATGACGAGCGGGAGGCCGCGGCGCTCCTCGGGGAGGTCGCGCAGCAGGTCGTCGAGCTCGACGAAGGCACGGGCGGGCGCGCCGTCCGCGTCGGCGCCGAGCATGGCGTCGTCGCGCGAGCGCTCGATGGCGGCCACGTCGATGCCCTCGGCGACGACGCTGTGGCGCTCGGGGTGCGCGTCGACGTCGATGCCGACGAGCCGGCGCATGTCGCGCTTCAGCTCCGGGCGAGGGAAGAGGACGGTGTGCGCGGCGTCGGCGGCCAGGCGCTGCACGAGCCGCACGCGGAACCAGTAGTGCTCGCGCTCGTCGACGCCACCGAAGCGGTCGCGCGTGAGGGCGCCGGAGCGGTCGAGCGCGTCGACCACGCCGTACGGATCGGGCGCGACCGTGAAGACGACGGGGATGCCGAGCTCGCGCGCGACCGTGGAGGCGGCGAGCGTGCCGACGTCGGCCATGCGCAGGTGAACGGCGTCGACGCGGCCCGCGGCGCGCAGCACGCGGCGGATCCCCCGCTCGGCCTCGACCCGGTGCGGCCACGCCTCGGGCAGCGAGCGCGGGCCGCCGAGCATCGGGATGTGGGCGAAGACGTGGCCGTCGTCGCCGGCGGCGACGCGGGCGAGGGATCCGAGGGCCTGGTCGGGCGTGCCGCGGGAGAGGGTGATGACGCGGTCGACGGGGCGGTCGGCGGCAGCGAGCGGGTCGCCCGAGGCGGCGATGCGCGCGGCGTCCGGGTGCGCGCCGGCGGCGGCCGCGGGATCCACGAGCGCGTCGCCCAGCCGCACGAGCAGCGTCGCGATGCCGCCGTTGTCGCCCGCACCCACG
>NZ_JAAVCB010000104.1:0-15925 GCF_014802555.1 Clavibacter sp.
ACCGGGCCGACGCGCTTGACCCCTTCATCGAGCACTACAACACTGAACGGATCCACTCGAGCCACGGGCTCACGCCCGCGGCCCGAGTGTCACCAACGTCATGACCCAGTACAGCTAGCCGCGCGCCCTCGGGCGCCGGAAGAGGGGACGCGATTAGTCAGGGCACCCTCATTGTTGATAGTCTCTTTCGTGACGATTCCCGTCGGGCCGTGCCCAGTTCCACCTCACGCCGGCGTCTTCTCACCCCATCCGTTCGTCGCCGCGAGAGTTCGCGCTCCACGCCCCGAAACAGGAGATAGCGCTGTTAGCCACCGCTGCACCCAGCATCATCACCCTCGCCGCTGAAGACTCGGGTGAGGGGTTCCACGCTCCCACGCTCGAGGAGTTCTTCCCGCCGATCGCCTTCTTCGAGGGCACGGGCTTCGACCTCAACCGCATCATGCTCATCAGGCTCCTGGTGATGGCGGTCCTCGTCGTCCTGTTCGTCGTCGGCACGCGCAAGCTCGCGCTGGTGCCCGGCCGCGGCCAGAACCTCGTCGAGATGGGCGTCGACTTCGTCCGCGTCAACATCGCGGAGGACATCCTCGGTAAGAAGGACGGCCGTCGATTCCTGCCGATCATCATGACCATCTTCTTCCTGGTCCTCGGCATGGACCTCACGGGCGTCGTCCCCTTCCTCAACATCGCCGGCACCTCGGTCATCGGCCTCCCGCTCCTGCTGGCGCTCGTGGCGTACGTCACGTTCATCTACGCCGGCATCAAGGACCGGGGCGTGATGTTCTTCAAGAACACGCTGTTCCCCGCCGGGGCGCCGAAGCCGGTCTACCTGCTCCTCACGCCCATCGAGTTCCTCTCGACGTTCATCATCCGGCCGGTCGCGCTCACGCTCCGACTCCTGATGAACATGCTCGTGGGGCACCTCCTGCTGGTGCTCTGCTTCTCCGCGACGTGGTTCTTCCTCTTCGAGGCGCAGGGCGCGCTCAAGATCCTGGGCGCCGGCACCCTCGTCCTCGGATTCGCGTTCACGCTCTTCGAGCTGCTCGTCGCCGTCCTGCAGGCCTACATCTTCGCCCTCCTCACCGCCGTCTACATCCAGATGGCCGTGGCGGAGGAGCACTAAGCGATCTCGTCCACCGACGAGATCACCCAACCGGAAGGAACCCCCAGTGGACCCCATCATCACCGCCGAGATCACCGGCAACATCGCGACCGTCGGCTACGGCCTCGCAGCGATCGGCCCCGGCATCGGTGTCGGGATCGTCGCCGGCAAGACCGTCGAGGCCATGGCCCGCCAGCCTGAGATGGCCGGCAGCCTCCGCACCACGATGTTCCTCGGCATCGCGTTCTCCGAGGCGCTCGCGCTCATCGGCCTCGCGACCTACTTCATCTTCACCAACTAGGGGAGACGCACATGCTCACGCCCCACAACGTGATGGCGGCAGGTGAAGAAGCGCCGAGCATCCTCCTACCCGCGGTCTACGACATCGTGTGGTCGGCGGTCGTGTTCGTCGTCCTCCTGGTCGTCATCTGGAAGTACGCGCTCCCGCGCGTCTACGCCATGCTCGACGGCCGCACCGAGGCGATCGCCGGCGGCATCGAGAAGGCCGAGCGCGCGCAGGCGGAAGCCGACGCCGCGAAGGCCGAGCTCACCGCGCAGCTCGTCGAGGCACGCGCGGAGGCCGGTCGCATCCGCGAGCAGGCCCGTGTCGACGCCTCGGTGATCGCCGCGGAGATCAAGGAGCAGGCCACGGCCGACGCCGCCCGGATCACCGCGAGCGGCACGCAGCAGATCGAGGCGGAGCGCCAGCAGGCGGTCGTCTCGCTCCGCTCCGAGGTTGGATCGCTCGCGATCGACCTCGCGTCGGGCGTCATCGGCCAGAGCCTCGCGGACGACCAGCGCTCCACCGCGCTCGTCGACCGGTTCCTCGCCGACCTGGAGGCCAGCGAGACCGCCGGCAGGACGGGATCCGCCAGCTGATGGGCAGTGCATCGCGCGCATCGCTGGACTCGGCACGCCGCGTCCTCGCGGAGCTCGGGGGCGTCGACCTGTCGACGGCCGGTCAGCTCCTCGGAGCCGGCCGCGCCATCGGCGGATCCACGCACCTGCTCTCCGCGCTGGCGGACACCGGCATCGCGCCGGAGGTCAAGCACAGCATCGTGGACCGGGTCTTCGGCGCCACCGTGCAGGAGCCGACGCTCCGCGTCCTCCGCGCGGTCGTCGACGGCCGCTGGTCGTCGCACGACGAGCTGCTGGCGGGCATCGAGGAGCTCGGCATCCGCGCCGTGGCGATCTCGGCGCCCGAGGGCACGCCCGTCGAGTCCGAGCTGTTCACGTTCGGCCGCGCCGTGTCCACCGACGACGGCCTCGAGCTGGCGTTCGGGGACAAGCTGGGCGACCCCGAGGCCAAGTCGACGCTCGTCCACCGTCTCCTCGACGGCCGGGCATCGGAGCAGACGGTCGTCATCGTCGAGCAGCTCGTGCAGCAGCCCCGCGGCCGCCGCATCGGGGAGCTCGTCCGTCACGCCGCCACCCTCGTCGCCGACCAGGCGGGCCTCACCATCGCCACGGTCAGCGTCGCCTCGCCCCTGTCGCCCGAGCAGTCGGAGCGCCTGGCGCAGGCGCTGAGCCGCCGGTACTCCCGGCGGATCGAGCTGAACCAGGTCGTGGACCGCGATCTCGTCGGCGGCCTCCGCGTCCAGATCGGCGACGACGTCATCGACGGCAGCGTCGCCACCAGGATCAACGATTTGAGACTCCAGTTCGCCTGACCGGCGGGCGTCACCTCGGGGGCCGCAGGCTCCCGTGAATGCAAAGGGAAAGAAGATGGCAGAACTTTCGATCAGCCCCGACGAGATCCGGGACGCGCTCAAGGACTTCGTGCAGTCCTACGAGCCCGGCAAGGCCTCGACCACCGAGGTCGGCTACGTGCTCGACGCGGGCGACGGAATCGCCCACGTGCAGGGCCTGCCCGGCGTCATGGCCAACGAGCTCATCACGTTCGCCGACGGGACCCTGGGCCTCGCCCAGAACCTGGAGGAGAGCGAGATCGGCGTCATCGTGCTCGGCGAGTTCGCCGGCATCGAGGAGGGCATGGAGGTGCGCCGCACCGGCGAGGTGCTCTCCGTCCCCGTCGGCGACGGCTACCTCGGCCGCGTCGTGGACCCGCTGGGCAACCCCATCGACGGCCAGGGCGAGATCGCGAACGAGGGCCGCCGCGCCCTCGAGCTCCAGGCACCCGGCGTCATGCAGCGCAAGAGCGTGCACGAGCCCATGCAGACCGGCATCAAGGCCATCGACGCCATGATCCCGATCGGCCGCGGCCAGCGCCAGCTCATCATCGGCGACCGCCAGACCGGCAAGACGGCCATCGCGATCGACACGATCATCAACCAGAAGGCCAACTGGGAGTCGGGCGACACGAACAAGCAGGTCCGCTGCATCTACGTCGCCATCGGCCAGAAGGGCTCCACCATCGCCTCGGTGCGCGGCGCCCTCGAGGAGGCCGGCGCCATGGAGTACACGACCATCGTCGCGTCCCCCGCGTCCGACCCCGCCGGCTTCAAGTACCTCGCTCCCTACACCGGCTCGGCCATCGGCCAGCACTGGATGTACGGCGGCAAGCACGTCCTCATCATCTTCGACGACCTGTCCAAGCAGGCCGAGGCCTACCGCGCTGTCTCGCTCCTTCTGCGTCGTCCGCCGGGACGCGAGGCGTACCCCGGCGACGTCTTCTACCTGCACTCCCGCCTGCTCGAGCGCTGCGCCAAGCTCTCGGACGAGCTGGGCGCCGGATCGATGACGGGCCTGCCCATCATCGAGACGAAGGCGAACGACGTCTCGGCGTACATCCCGACCAACGTGATCTCGATCACCGACGGCCAGATCTTCCTGCAGTCCGACCTCTTCAACGCCAACCAGCGTCCCGCGGTCGACGTCGGCATCTCGGTGTCCCGCGTCGGCGGCGACGCGCAGGTGAAGAGCATCAAGAAGGTCTCCGGCACGCTCAAGCTCGAGCTCGCGCAGTACCGCTCCCTCGAGGCGTTCGCGATCTTCGCGTCCGACCTCGACGCGGCCAGCCGTCGCCAGCTCGCCCGTGGCGCGCGCCTGACGGAGCTGCTCAAGCAGCCCCAGTACTCGCCGTTCCCCATCGAGGAGCAGGTCGTCTCGATCTGGGCGGGCACGAAGGGCAAGCTCGACGAGGTGCCCGTCGAGGACATCCTCCGCTTCGAGCGCGAGCTGCTCGACCACCTCCACCGCAACACGGAGGTGCTGTCGCAGCTCAAGGAGAAGAACGTCCTCACCGACGACATCATCGACGCGATGGACAAGGCCGTGGACCGGTTCAAGCTCGAGTTCCAGACGGGCGAGGGCAAGCCGCTCGCCTCCGTCGGATCCGAGAAGTTCGAGCCCGCCAAGGCCGAGGACGTCAACCAGGAGCAGATCGTCAAGGGCAAGCGCTGACGCGCTTGTCCCACCGATCCGCCACCGACCGAGACCGATAGGGAGACCAATGGGAGCGCAACTCCGGGTCTACACGCAGAAGATCAAGTCCGCGCAGACGACGAAGAAGATCACCCGCGCGATGGAGCTGATCTCCGCGTCGCGCATCCAGAAGGCGCAGCAGCGGATGGCGGCGTCCGCGCCGTACTCCCGCGCCGTCACGCGCGCGGTCTCGGCGGTGGCGACGTTCTCCAACGTCGACCACATCCTCACGACCGAGCCCGAGAAGGTGGAGCGGGCGGCGATCGTCATCTTCGCCTCCGACCGCGGCCTCGCCGGCGCGTTCAGCTCCAGCGTCCTGAAGGAGTCGGAGCAGCTCGCCGAGCTCCTCCGTTCGCAGGGCAAGGAGATCGTCTACTACCTGGTGGGCCGCAAGGCCGTCGGGTACTTCAAGTTCCGCAAGCGGGATTCGGAGCGCATCTGGACCGGCAGCACGGAGAAGCCCGAGTTCGAGACCGCGAAGTCGATCGGCGACGCGCTCGTGGAGAAGTTCGTGACGCCGGCGTCCGAGGGCGGCGTGGACGAGATCCACATCGTCTTCAACCGCTTCGTGTCGATCGCCACGCAGAAGCCGGAGGTCGTCCGCCTGCTGCCGCTCGAGGTCGTCGAGGGGGTGGAGGCGCCCGTCGAGGGTGCCGTCCTGCCGCTCTACGAGTTCGAGCCCGAGGTGGGCGACGTTCTCGACGCGCTGCTCCCCGTCTACATCGAGAGCCGCATCTTCAACGCGATGCTGCAGTCGGCCGCCTCCGAGCACGCCGCGCGCCAGAAGGCCATGAAGTCGGCGAGCGACAACGCTGACAAGCTCGTGACCACCTACACGCGGCTGCGGAACAACGCGCGCCAGACCGAGATCACGCAGCAGATCTCCGAGATCGTCGGCGGCGCGGACGCGCTCGCCTCCAGCAAGTAACACTCCTGCTCCACGAATGAAGAAGAGAGACATCAATGACTGACACCGCCACTCGGCCGGTCGCCAGCGACAGCGTGGCCGGCGTCGGACGCATCGTCCGCGTCACCGGCCCGGTCGTGGACATCGAGTTCCCGCATGACTCGATCCCCCCGGTCTACAACGCCCTCAAGACCACGATCACGATCGGCGAGGACTCGACGGAGATCACGCTCGAGATCGCGCTGCACCTCGGCGACGACGTCGTGCGCGCCATCGCCCTGAAGCCCACGGACGGCCTCGTCCGCGGCCAGGAGGTGCGCGACACGGGCGCCGCCATCTCGGTGCCCGTCGGCGACATCACCAAGGGCAAGGTCTTCAACGTCACCGGCGACATCCTCAACAACGAGGGTGGTGAGCCCATCGAGATCACCGAGCGCTGGCCCATCCACCGCAAGCCCCCGATGTTCGACCAGCTCGAGTCCAAGACGCAGCTGTTCGAGACCGGCATCAAGGTCATCGACCTCCTCACCCCGTACGTGCAGGGCGGCAAGATCGGCCTGTTCGGCGGCGCGGGCGTCGGCAAGACCGTCCTCATCCAGGAGATGATCCAGCGCGTCGCGCAGGACCACGGCGGAGTGTCCGTGTTCGCCGGAGTCGGCGAGCGCACCCGCGAGGGCAACGACCTCATCATGGAGATGGAGGAGGCCGGCGTCTTCGACAAAACCGCGTTGGTCTTCGGCCAGATGGACGAGCCGCCGGGAACGCGCCTCCGCGTCGCCCTGTCCGCGCTCACGATGGCGGAGTACTTCCGCGACGTGAAGAACCAGGACGTGCTGCTCTTCATCGACAACATCTTCCGCTTCACGCAGGCCGGCTCCGAGGTCTCCACGCTGCTCGGCCGCATGCCGTCCGCGGTGGGCTACCAGCCGAACCTCGCGGACGAGATGGGCGTGCTCCAGGAGCGCATCACGTCGACCCGCGGCCACAGCATCACGTCGCTGCAGGCCATCTACGTCCCCGCGGACGACTACACGGACCCGGCACCGGCCACCACGTTCGCGCACCTCGACGCGACCACGGAGCTCAGCCGCGAGATCGCCTCGCGCGGTCTCTACCCGGCCGTCGACCCGCTGACGTCCACCAGCCGCATCCTCGACCCGCGGTACCTGGGCCAGGCGCACTACGACACGGCCACCCGCGTCAAGGCCATCCTGCAGAAAAACAAGGAGCTGCAGGAGATCATCGCGATCCTCGGCGTCGACGAGCTCTCCGAGGAGGACAAGGTCACGGTGTCGCGTGCGCGCCGCATCCAGCAGTTCCTCTCGCAGAACACGTACATGGCGAAGAAGTTCACGGGCGTCGAGGGCTCCACGGTGCCGCTGAAGAACACCATCGAGTCGTTCTCGAAGATCGCCGACGGCGACTACGACCACGTCGCCGAGCAGGCGTTCTTCAACGTCGGCGACCTCGACGATGTCGAGCGCCGCTGGTCCGAGATCCAGAAGGAGAACGGCTGACATGGCCCGCGCTGATCTCACGGTGACCGTGGTCTCGGCCGACCAGCAGGTCTGGTCGGGCCAGGCGTCCATGGTCGTCGCGCGCACCAGCGAGGGCGAGATCGGCATCCTGGCCGGTCACGAGCCCCTGCTGGCGATCCTCGCGACCGGCAACGTCCGCATCACGCAGGACGGCGGCGCCGTGATCACGGCCGACGCCGACGAGGGCTTCCTCTCGGTGGAGAACGACAACGTGACCGTGGTCGCGCGCAAGGCCGCACTGGTCGCGTAGCATCACGTCCGTCCGACGGCGGGCGGTCCCCTCGGGGGCCGTCCGCCTTCGTGCGTCCGGGCGCGCGTTCCGCCCGTCCATCCCGTCCCGCCACCCGATCCCGGAGGCCCCGTGCTCGTCCTGCTGCCCCCGTCCGAGACCAAGCGCGACGGCGGGACGGAGGGATCGCACCTGGACCTCGACCTCCTCGCCTTCCCCGAGCTGACGGAGGAGCGCCGAACGGTCGTGCGGGCCGTCGCCGACCTCGCCCGGGATCCCGAGGCGGCGGCGCGCGCCCTCAAGCTCGGCCCGCGCCAGGCCGCAGAGGTGGAGCGGAACCGCGTGCTCGAGACCTCGCCGACCATGCCGGCTCTCCGCCGCTACACGGGCGTCCTCTACGACCCCATCGGCGCCGACTCCCTGGATCCCGCGCAACTCGCGTTCGCCGGTCGGCACGTCGCCGTGCACTCCGCCCTGCTCGGGCCCGTCCGGGCGACCGACCCGATCCCGGCCTACCGGCTCTCGCACGACAGCCGCGTGCCGGGCCTGAGGATGAAGGCGCACTGGGTCGCCTCGGTCCGTCGCGTGCTCGAGGGGATCCCGGGTCTCGTGCTCGACCTGCGCTCCGAGGGGTACGCCGCCCTCGGACCGCGTCCCGGTCACGAGGACTCCGCCGTGGTGCGGGTGGTCGCCCGCGGCGCGGACGGCACGGTGCGGGCGCTCAACCACTTCAACAAGAAGGCGAAGGGCGAGCTCGTGCGCGATCTGATCCTCGCCGGTCGCGATCTCGGATCCGTGGCGGAGCTGCTCGACTGGGCCGCGGGCACCGGCATCGAGCTGTCGCGCGGTGACACCGGCGAGCTCGTCCTGGTCGCCGCGCCGCATTGACGCCGCCGGGGTCAGGCGGCCCGATGGCAGCCGACGACGTGGTCGTCGACGAGACCCGATGACTGCATGAGCGCGTAGACGGTGGTGGGGCCCACGAACCGGAGTCCGTGCGCCTTGAGCTCGCGGCTGAGGGCCGTGGACTCCGGCGTGACGGCGGGGATCTCGTCGGCTGTGGCCGGACGGGAGCGGGTCAGGGGATCGGGGGCATGCGCCCAGATCATGCGGTCGAGGGCACCGTCCCCGTGCTCGTCGACGAGGGCCCGCACCGCGCGTGCGTTGCCGGCGGCCGCGAGGATCTTGGCGCGGTTGCGGATGATCCCGGCGTCGCCCATCAGCCGCTCGACGTCGCCGTCGTCCATGGCGGCGACCGCGTCGACGTCGAAGCCGTGGAAGACCTCGCGGAAGTGCGGGCGCTTGCGGAGGATGGAGATCCACGACAGCCCCGCCTGGAAGCCCTCGAGGCAGAGCTTCTCGAACAGCGGCCGGTCTCCGTGCAGCGGACGGCCCCACTCCTCGTCGTGGTATCTGCGGTACTCCGTGTCGCCGGCGGACCAGGCGCAGCGCGCGACGCCGTCGTCGCCGAGCACGAGCGATGGGCGCGTCATGACAGCACCGAGCCCTCGAGCGCGAGAAGCCCGACCTTCGTGGCGACCCCGTCGCCGGCGCTGAAGCCGGTGACGCGCCCGTCGGAGCCGAGCACGCGATGGCAGGGGACCAGGATGCAGAGCCGGTTCGCGCCGACGGCCCCGCCCACCGCGCGGGCCCCGCTGGGCCGACCGGCGGCCTGAGCGAGGGCGCCGTACGTCGTGACGCCGCCGTGCGGGACGCGCGCGAGCGCCTCCCAGACCGCGACCTGGAACGGGGTCCCCGTCAGCCGCACCGGTACCTCGAAGGACGTGCGGCGGCCGGCGAAGTACTCGTCCAGCTGCCGCGCCGTCTCCGCGAGCACGGGGGTCGGCCGGTCGTCCAGATGGTCGAGCGGCAGGACGCCCACTGTGGCGATCGAGAGGGCGACGACGCGGTCGCCCTCGGCCACGAGCTCCAGGCGGCCGACGGGGGAGGGCACCCGGAGCAGCGCGGCGCCGTGGGGGAGGGTCCCGGCGGCGGGGGCCAGCGCGCAGCCCGGGTCGGCGTCGGGAGCGGCGGGCGCGGGTCGGCCATCGCGAGGCGGGGATGCCGGCCGCCGCGCGGGGGCGACGGCGGGAGCGGAGGAGGGGGTCATGCGGCGAACGTACGACGGGCCGTGCGGATCAGCGGGGCCACCGCCCGGTCGGGGGAGGGACGGCGCCGGCTGCCGTCGGGGGAGGAGGCGGAGACGCGCTCCGCCGTCACCGGGAGCGCCCGTGGCCGTCCTGCGTGTGCACCTTGGGGTAGACGAACGTCTCCGTGCTCACGACTCCCTCCAGGCCGCGGATGCGGGCGTTCAGCAGCTCGACGAGCTCGTCGTCGTCCTCGCAGACCACCTCGGCGAGGAGGTCGAACGTGCCCGCCGTCATGACCACGTAGTCGACCGCCGGGATGGCCGCGAGGGCGTCCGCGACCACGCGCACGTCGCCGCTCACGGTGACCCCGATCATGGCCTGGCGAGTGAGCCCGAGCTGCTGCGGATCGGTGAGCGCGACGATGCGGATCACGCCCGCGTCGGTGAGCTTCTGCACGCGCTGGCGGACGGCGGCCTCGCTGAGTCCCACCGCCTTGCCGATCTCGGCGTACGACCGGCGACCGTCCTCCCGCAGCTGGTCGACGATGGAGCGGGAGATCGCGTCGATGGGGAGCCCGCGGGCGGAGGGGCGCTGCGGCGTGCTCATCGTCCGAGCATGGCAGTCCGGCGGGGGCCGGGCAACCGGATCCGCGGCGACCGGCCACCGCGACAGCCCGGATGCCCCTCCCGTCGCCGCACCTGGACGCTGTCCGGTGGCCGGCGCACCCCTCTGCCGGAGCTTGCCCGCGCGGTAGGATCCGTGTCAGCGCGTCCGGCCGCCCGAGGCCCGTCGCCGACCGCCCGACCGGGCGCCGATCCTCGATGGAGCCGATGACGTGAGCGAGGGCTCCCACCGTTCCTCTCCCGCCGCCGGGGGGGGTCGGCCGGCATCGCGGTCGTCACGCCCCGCGCCGTGGTGCTCCTGCCCGCGGGCGCGCCGGCGGGCATCGTTGACGACCTCTGGCGCATCGTCGCCGATCCGGCTGCCACCGCCGAGGCGATCGTCGCGGCGCTGCCTCTGCGGGGCGCCGACGAGGTCGCGTCGTTCGCCGTGATCGTGCACGAGGCGGCCGGTCCGGAGGGCGCGCGCCTGCAGGTGGTGCTCCGGGGCGACGCGGTCGTGGACGCCGACGTCGACGGGGCCGCGGATCCCCGCCGGGTCGATGCGCGGCGCGCCCAGCCCTTCTACCTCGCGACGCTCGACCGGGTGCGGGCCTACCGGGCCTACCGGGCCGGCCGGGCCGACGTCGAGGCGGACGCCTCCGCGGACCGGACGGGAGGCCTCCCGCTCATCGCGGGCGCCGTCGCCGCGGACGCCGTGCACTGGCGCCTCGGCGATCCGCGACCGAGCGACGCGCGCTCCGGCGAGCCGGCACGTCCCGCCGACCGCCGTGACGCCCCGCCCTCCGGTCGCTGCGCCGCCGTGCCGACAGTGGATCCCGGTCTCGTCGCCACCGTGCTCGCCGGGCCGGCGGATCCGGTCGGGCGAACGGGAGCACCGGACGCCCGCGATGCCGCCGCCCGCGCCGGATCCGCCGGCGTCCCCACCGTCGCGATGCCCACCGCGCCCGCGACGCACGAGGACGCCGACGCCGACGCCCCGCGCGTCGTCCCCGCCTTCCGCGTCCTGCACGACGGCGTGCCGCACGGGGACGCCGACGTCCCCGACAGGATCCCGCTCGACGTCCCCGCCGTCGTCGGCCGCCGCCCGCGTCCGCCGCGCGTCATCCGGGGCGCCGCACCGCGGCTGGTCGCCGTGCCCTCCCCGCTCGGTGAGATCTCCGGCACGCACCTCGGGATCCGGCAGGACTCCGGCGTCGTCGTCGTGACCGACCTCGACTCCACCAACGGCACCGTGGTGCTCGCCCCCGGCGCCGAGCGCCTCGCGCTCCGTCCGGGGGAGTCGCTCGTGGTCGTGCCCGGCACGCGCATCGACATCGGCGACGGCGTCGTCCTCGAGATCCTGTCCGCCCGATGACCGCCATCGGAGCGGACGTCCCGGAGACGGCCCTCGCCCTGCCCGACGGCCGCACGCTCGTGCTCGGCTGGGCGTCCATGACCGACCGCGGCCTCCGCCGCGACCACAACGAGGACAGCGTGCTCGCCGCCGTGCCGTACTTCGCGGTGGCGGACGGCATGGGCGGGCACGCCGCGGGCGACGTGGCGAGCGACGCCGTCATCCGCCGCCTCGCCGAGGAGCAGGAGCTCGCCGACTCCGGGTTCGCGGATCCCGAGGGCGTGGAGCCCGCGCTCGACCTGGCCGTCGGCGACATCCGCGAGGAGACCGGGGACCTCGAGCTGCACGCCGGCACGACCGTCACGGGAGCGTGCCTCACGCTCGTGTCGGATCGCCCGTACTGGGCCGTCTTCAACGTCGGCGACTCGCGGGTGTACCAGCTCCGCGGCGACGTGCTCGAGCAGGTCACGGTCGACCACTCCGTCGTGCAGGAGATGGTGGACGCCGGCCGCATCACGCGCGCGCAGGCCGACCGGCACCCGGACGGCAACATCATCACCCGGGCCGTCGGCGTGGGCGACGCCGCCGAGGCGGACTACTGGCTGCTGCCCGTCACCGCGCGGCTGCGGCTGCTGGTCTGCTCCGACGGGCTGACCAAGGAGCTGGCCGACGCGGAGATCCGCGGGCACCTGCTGCGCGCCGACGACGCGGCGACGGCCGTGCGCGACCTCGTCGTGCACGCGCTGGAGAACGGCGGGCGCGACAACGTGACGGCGATCGTGGTCGACGTGCTGCGGATCGACCCGCCCGCCGACGCACCCGCTGTTCCGCGTCGTCGCGGGCTGCGGCGCTGAGCGGGACCCGGGTCCCGCCGGATCGCCCGGCTCGCGCTACGCGTGCAGCGCCTCGTTGAGGATCGACCCGCCGACGCGCCGCGGGACCGCCTCGACGGCACCCGTGAGCGAGTTGCGGCGGAACAGGATCCCGGGCCGCCCCGACAGCTCGACGGCCTTCACCTGCGGCACCGTGCCGTCCGGCCCGGGCGCCTCGCCCGCGAGCCGGACCTTGGTGCCCGCGGTCACGTAGAGGCCGGCCTCCACGACGCTGTCGTCGCCGATGGAGATGCCGACGCCCGAGTTGGCGCCGAGGAGCGCCCGTTCGCCGATGACGACGCGCTGCGTCCCGCCGCCCGAGAGCGTGCCCATGATGGACGCGCCGCCGCCGATGTCCGAGCCGTCGCCGACGACGACGCCCTGGGTGATCCGCCCCTCGACCATGGAGGAGCCGAGCGTGCCGGCGTTGAAGTTCACGAAGCCCTCGTGCATGACGGTGGTGCCGGGCGCCAGGTGCGCGCCGAGCCGGACGCGGGAGGCGTCGGCGATGCGGACGCGGTCGGGCGTGACGTAGTCGAGGAGGCGCGGGAACTTGTCGATGCCGTGCGCGGCGATGCCGGCCCGCTGGAGCGCCGGCCGGAGCCGGTCGAAGTCGTCGGGGTGCACGGGGCCCGCGTTCGTCCACACGACGATGGGGAGGTGGCCGAAGATCCCGTCGAGCGCGATGGTGTTCGGCGCCACGAGCAGGTGGCTCAGCAGGTGCAGGCGCAGGTACGCGTCGGGCGTCGACGTGGGGGGCGTCTGCAGGTCGATCTCGACCGTGACGATGTCGATCGTCACGCCGCGGCGCGGGTCGGCCACCGCGAGCTCCTCGATCCACGCCGGCGCGATCCAGCGGTCGCGGCCCGCGGGCAGCGACCTGAGCTCGGGCGCCGGGAACCAGGTGTCGAGCACGGTGCCGTCGGAGGCGACGGTCGCGAGGCCGTATCCCCATGCGGATCCGGAGGCGGGAGCGGAGGCGGGCGCGGCGGACGAGGGCGAAGCGGGGGAGGCCATGCGGCCAGCGTACCGATCGCCGCGGGCCGTCCCGGGTCCTCCCCAGGACCGCGTCCCGCTGCCGACCTAGGATGATCCGCATGCCGACCGAGACGCCGCCCGTGCCCGAGCTGGACCTCACCGCGGGGAGCGTCGAGGTCACGCGCGCGATCTGCGACATCGAGTCCGTCTCCGGCGACGAGGCGACGCTCGCCGACGCCATCGAGCGGGCCCTCGCCGGCTGCGCGCACCTCGAGCTGGAGCGCGACGGCGACGCGGTCGTCGCGCGCACGCGCCTCGGCCGCGACCGCCGCGTGGTCATCGCCGGCCACATCGACACCGTGCCCCTCAACCGCAACCTGCCCACGCGCACCGAGCACGACGACGGCGTCGAGTTCCTCTGGGGACGCGGCACGGTCGACATGAAGGCCGGCGTCGCCGTGCAGCTGGTGCTCGCGGCCGAGCTCGCGGATCCCGCCTACGACATCACCTGGATCTGGTACGACCACGAGGAGGTCTCGGACAGCCTCAACGGCCTCGGCCGCCTGGCCCGCACCCGCCCCGAGCTCCTCGAGGGCGACTTCGCGATCCTCGGCGAGCCGACCCGGGCGGAGATCGAGGGCGGCTGCAACGGCAACCTGCGCGTCGAGGTCCGCGCCTTCGGGAAGCGCTCGCACTCGGCCCGCTCCTGGGTCGGCGAGAACGCCATCCACCGGATCGCGCCCGTGCTCGACGTGCTCGCCGCGTACGAGGCGCGCGAGGTGGAGGTCGACGGCCTCGTCTACCGCGAGGGCCTCAACGCCGTCGGCGTCTCGGGCGGCATCGCGGGCAACGTCATCCCGGACGAGGCCATGGTGCACGTCAACTACCGCTTCGCCCCGAGCCGATCCGGCGCCGAGGCCGTCGAGCACGTCCGGGGCCTGTTCCCCGGCTTCGAGGTCACGGTCGTCGACCTCGCGGAGGGCGCCCGCCCGGGGCTCGACGCCGAGATCGCGCAGCCGTTCCTCGCAGCGGTCGGCGGGGAGGCGCGCCCGAAGTACGGCTGGACCGACGTCGCCCGGTTCAGCGCCCTCGGCATCCCCGCTGTGAACTACGGCCCCGGGGACCCGCTCCTCGCCCACCACGACGACGAGCGCGTCGACGTCACCCAGATCGTGTCGTGCGAGCGCGGCCTCCGGGCGTGGCTGACGGCGCGCTGACCCGGCCGGTCGGGCGCCCGGCGCCGCTCGACCTCCCGGACGCCCGACCCGCGGGGCGCCTGCCCTGGTGGGCGGCGGTCCTCGGCGTCTACGCGCTCAGCCGCGTCCTCACGACCGTGCTGATGCTCATCTCGGCCCGCAGCCAGATCCGCACCCCGTGGGCCTCCGCGTCGCCGTCCTACCTGCAGTACGCGACCTTCTGGGACGCCGGCTGGTATCGCGACATCGCGACCTTCGGCTACCCGACCGTGCTCCCCGTCGACGCCGCCGGCCACGTGCAGTCGAACCCGTGGGCGTTCCTGCCCGTCTACCCGGCCATCGTGCGCGCCATCCAGGACGCCACGGGCGCACCCTTCGACGTGGCCGCCGTCGCGGTCTCCGTGATCGCGGGAGGCGGTGCCGTGCTCGTGCTGCACCGCCTGCTGTCGCGCTTCCTCTCGCCGTCGTCGACCCTCACCGCGGTCGTCATCGTCTGCGTCGCCCCGGTCTCGCCGCTCTTCCAGATCGCGTACGCGGAGAGCCTGCAGACGCTCCTGCTCGTCACCGCCCTGCTGCTCCTGGTCGAGCGGCGCTACGTGCTCCTCGCGCCCGTCGTGGTCGTCATGGCGTTCACCCGCCCCCTCGGTCTCGCCTTCGCCCTGGCGCTGGTGCTGCACGGCGCGCATCGCATCGCCACGGCCCGTCGCGATCCGTTCCCTCCCGCGGAGCGCGCCCGGCTCGTGCTGGCCACGACCGCCGCCGTCGCCTCAGGGGCCGCCTGGCCGGTGATCGCCTGGATCCGCACGGGCTCGTTCACGGCGTACACCGACACGGAGCTCTCCTGGCGCGCGGCCTACGTCGGCTACCGCCACCTCGTGCCCTTCGAGGCGTGGTTCGACGCCGGCGACGTCTGGATCGGCGGTATCGCCGGGACCGTCGCCGTCCTGCTCGCCGTGGCGGCCTTCGTCCTGGTCCTCCTGCGCCCCTCCGTGCGCGCCCTCGGGCCCGACCTCCGCATCTGGATCGCGTCCTACGGCCTGTACCTCTTCGCGGTCTTCTTCCCGCAGTCGAGCGTCTTCCGCCTCCTGCTGCCCATGATCCCGCTGGCCGGGGCGCTCGCCGTGCCGCGAGCGCGCGCCTACCGGGTCGCCGTCGTCGTCGCCATGGTCGTCGGCCAGTGGATCTGGATCGACGTGTTCTGGCGCGCCACCGCGGGCGATTGGACGCCGCCGTGATCCGGCACCCGCGACGCCTCCGGGCGGCCCCGCCGCGCCCCCTCCACCCCCGGACGGGGGCGCGTCGGCCGTAGCACGGAGCCGCGCGTTCATCGGGGGGCGTGTCCATGCGGGATAATGGATGCACATCCACGAAAGGGGAGCCGAATGGCAGCCATGAAGCCCAGGACCGGCGACGGACCGATGGAGGCCGTGAAGGAGGGCAGGCTCATCATCGTGCGCGTGCCCTTGGAGGGAGGCGGACGACTCGTCGTCTCCGTCAACGACGCCGAAGCGAAGGAGCTTCACGACGCCCTCGCCGCGGTGACCAGCGCGGGCTAGGTGTAGTTCCTCGGGAGGTTGTGAACGCGTGAGCGGATAGCGAAGACCTCCGGGACGATGTGAGTTACCAAGCACACGTCATCACCGGAGGTCTTCGTGACTCACGCTAATGCCCCGTTC
>NZ_JAAVCB010000105.1:0-11050 GCF_014802555.1 Clavibacter sp.
CGAGCAGCAGGATCCCGCCGCCGAGGAGGGCGAGGAGGGCGCCGGCCAGGGCGGACGCGATGTCGCGGCCGGTGACGGGGAGCAGGTCGCGCGGCGCGTCGGCGGCGGGGGCGGATCCGGCGGGCGAGGTACCGGCGCCGGTGCCCGTCCCGCCTCCGTTCCCCGTGCCCGCCCCGCCGCCGGGGGCCGGGTCGGGGTCCGTGCCGGTGCCGCCGTCGCCGACCAGGGCGAAGCTGACGCGGACCATGCCGGCGGTGGACTCCATCCGGTTGTCGGCGCGCTCGGGGAACTGCACGCGCACGGCGATGCCCACGGTCTGGCCCGGCTCGAGCGGGGTGCGCGTGACGACGCCGTCGAGGGTGGCGGCGGGGCCGGATCCGAGGGGCTCGACGGGCCCGCGGCAGCGCATGGGCGCCGTGAGGGTCTCGAAGCCGTCCGCGCAGAGCCGGACGGACAGCTGGATCCCGCCCTCGGCGTCGCCGGTGAGCGCCATCGAGCGCATGGCGTCGAGTCGGACGGCGAGCGGCGAGCCGGCGGCGGAGACGTTGGTGACGTCGGCGGCCCAGTCGACGGTGTCGCCGGGGGCCAGGTCGTCGAGCGGGATGTCGGGGCCGGTGAGCTCGCGGACCTCGAGCGCGGGGGAGTCGATCGCGGCGGGCGCGGCAGCGCGGGCGGCGACGGAGCCCGCGGCGGCGCTGGCCGGAGCCGCGGCACCGGAGGCGACCAGCGTCAGGCACAGCGCGGCGGCGGCGACGCTGCCGGTGCCGTGGTGTGCGCGCATGGTCGGATCCTCCGGGGATGCATGAGGGGTGGTGCCGATGAGGGGCGGTGCGGTGGAGCAGGGCGACGCGCGGGCGCGACGCCGGTCGATCGGGCCCCGGCGCGTGCCGGGGCCCGACCGGAGGCGATCAGCGCTGGAGGCCGTCGCGCTGGATCGCGGCTGCCGTGAACGTCAGCGATGCGGCCGCGTTCTCGTAGTCGTTGTCCGCGGTGTCGGGCAGCTGCAGGACCATCAGGGTGTTGAGCGTCACGTCGGCGGTGTCGCTCGGGAAGGTGCCGTCGGCCGTCGGCGCGACGCCGAAGTTCGCCGGCAGCAGGGTGACGGAGTTGCCCGCGCCCGTGATCGACGCGAGGGTGCCCGCGCCGGTCTGCTGCACGGTGCCGGAGCACGTGTACGCGCCCACCGGTGCGGTGGCCGACGTCCACTCGCCGCCGACGCAGGTCTGCAGCGAGTAGGTGAGCCCGGCGGCACCGCTGACGAGGGACTCGCCGCCGCCGGCGAGGGCCGGGTCGTCCGTGCCGGGCGTCTCCGCCGTCACGGCGTAGGACAGCTGGACGGACTCGACGAGATCGCCGTCGTTGGTGGCGTCGGGCAGCTCGAGCAGGATCGGGCGCTGGACCGTGTCCCCGGGCGCGATGTCCGAGACCGTGTAGTCGCCGGTGGCGACGATGTCGAGCTGGCCCGCGTCGGCCTGGAGGGTCGCCGTGTCCGAGTCGGTGAAGATGGCGAACGCGCCGCCGGTGATGAGGGTGCCCACGGCGACGACCGCGCCGGTGGCGACGATCTTCTTCCAGGGGCGGCGACGCTGGGGTGCTGTGGTGGTGCTCATGGTGTTTCCTCTCGATGGGTCTCGCGGTGCGCGGTGCGCGCGGATGGTGGTGGTGCTGCTGTTCCTGCTGGTGCGGTGATGGACGTGTCGGTGGAGGTGCGTGGCCGCATCCGGTGGCGGATGCGGCACGGGAGGCGGCGGGGCGGGCATCAGCAGCCCGCCGCGGAGAAGGCCGCCGGCTGGGCGACGGCGATGGAGGGCGCGCTCGCGACGCCGAGCCAGCGCTGCAGGTCGGGCCGGACGCGCCACTGGTAGGAGCGGGACTCGCCGAGCCGGTCGTCCGAGAACGACGTCGCGGTGCCGGCGAGGCGGGCGACGGTGGTCCAGGCGCCGGGCGTCGTGCCGTCGAGGCGCCGCTCGACGACCCAGTCCGTCGCTCCCGGTGCCGCCGCCCACGCCAGCCCGGTGACGGGCCGTCCGGCGACGCAGCTGGCGGTCGCCGTCGTGATGGACGACGTGCCCGCCCAGGTCCCCGTGCTCACGCCGAGGCTCGTGTCGGCCCGGTCCGTGAACCCGCGGGAGGTGAGGGGCGCGGGATCCACGTGCACCGTGAGCGTGGACGTGGCCGTGATGCCCGTGGCGGGCGCCGCCGGGCGGTCGGTGATCGAGTACGTCACGACCACGGATCCCGTCCACCCGTCCGTGGGGGGCACGTAGGTGCAGAGCGCGGCCGCGCAGGTGAGGGTGCCGCGGAGGGCGGCCGGCTGCGGGGCGCTCGTGATCGCGAGCGCGTCCCCGGCGGGATCCGTGTCGTTGGCGCGCGGGTCGATGGTCACCGTCGCGCCACCCGTGGTGGCGACGAGGCGGTCCGGCCGGGCGACCGGCGTGCGGTTGACGGGCGTGACCGTGACGGTGACCCGGACGTTCCAGGTGTCGACGCTGCTCGAGAGCGCGTAGTCGAAGACGTCCACCCCGGTGAACCCGAGGATCGGGCTGTACGTGCAGCGCCCGCGCTCCGTGCCCGAGTCGACGCACGTGACGCTGCCGGAGGCGGGGGCCGTGGGCACCGGCCCGGACGCGCCGCCGATGAGCTTCGGGGTCGCGGACAGCTGCGCGCGGCTGAAGGCGGCGCCCGTGGCGGCCCGGCCGTCGTTGGCGAGCACGTCGATCACCACGGCGGTGCCCTGGGCGGTGGTCGCGGCGTCGGCGACGGGATCCGGCACCGCGGTGACGGTCGCGGAGGCCGTCCGGGTGACGGTCGCCCCCGCTGAGGTCGTCGCGGTCGCGGTCGCGGTGTTGACGATGGATCCCGCCTGCACGTCGGCCGCGGTGGCCGAGTACCGGGCGGTGGCCGTCACCACATGACCGGGCGCGAGCGTGCCCGCGGTCTGCGGCCAGGTGTAGGTGAGCGCGGAGACGCCGGGGCGCGGATCGGCGACGCCGACGCCCGTGAGCGTGGTCGTGCCCGTGTTCCGCACGAGGAAGCCGTACGTCACGATGTCGCCCGCCGCGATGACGTTCGACGGGGAGGCGGTCTTCGTGAAGTCGAGGGTGGCGGTGCGCGCGAGGGCCAGGGTGCGGCTGGCGCTGCCCTGCACGACCGTGCCGCCCGAGAGCGTGCCGCTCGCGGTCGCCGTGTTCGCGATCTGGCCCGCGTCCACGTCGGACTGCTTCACGGAGTAGGTCGCGGTGGCCGTGACGGATGCGCCCACGGCGAGCGTGCCCGCCGTGCCCGGCCACGTGTAGGCCATGGCGGACAGCCCGGCGAGCGGATCCGCGATCGTCACGCCGGTCATCGCCGCGCCGCCCGTGTTGGTGGCCCGGAGCGTGTAGGTCACCGTGGCGCCCGGGACCGAGCCGCCCACGAGCGACGCGTCCTTCGTCAGCGTGATCGCGCCGGCGGCCCGCACGGGCGTCGTGACCGTGGACAGGGCGGCAGGCGCCTCCTGCCCGGCGAGGGTCCGGCCGGTGACGGTGGCCGTGTTGGAGATCGGCGTGCCCGCGGCGACATCGGCGGCCGTCACCGTGTACGCGGTGGAGGTGAAGGTCTGCGACGCGCCCGGCGCGAGCGTCGCCGTGGCCGGGGCGACGCCCGTCACGCGCGGATCCGTCACCGCGACGCCCTGCAGCGTCACGTTGCCGCTGTTCCGCGCGATGAACGAGTACGCGATGCGCTCCCCGGCGTCGGCCACGCCGTTGACGTTCGTGTCGGTGAGCGTGCCCACCTTCGTGAGGGCGAGGAGCGGCGAGGGCCGCGTGATCGGCACGGAGACCGAGTCCGCGTTGCTCGAGAGCCTCGAGCTCAGCACGGGCTGCCCGGACGCCACCGCCGTGTTGACGAGCGATCCCTGCATCGCCTCCTGGGCGGTGACGCGGTGGGCGCCGGTGCAGGTGATCGTCCCGGCCAGCAGGAACGCGTTCGCGCTGCACTGCACCGAGGGCACGAGGGGATCCGCGACCTGCACGTCGTTGATGACGCTGAGGAGCTGAGGCGCGGTGATCGAGAACCGGTAGCGCACGTCCTGGCCCTCCGCGTAGGAGGCCTGCGCGAACGCCGGGTCGAGGGTCTTCGTCAGCTGGAGGACGCCGCTCGTCGGCGCCACGGACGCGATGCGCACGTTCTGGATGAGGTGCGTGTCGGTCAGCGTGCCGGTGGTCGCCGTGAACCCGAGCTTCACGGAGGCCGGGGGCGACGTGGTCATCGTGTACTGGTGCACGACCGCGAGCTGCGCGTCGGGCAGGCCGGCGCTGGCCCCGTAGGAGACGGTCACCACCGGCAGGGCGGCGTTCGAGACCTGGACGCGGATGGTGCGCCCGGCCGTGCCCGGCGGCGCCGCGTTGGACGAGCTCGGCAGGGCGGCGTGCAGCTGGCGGCTGGTGCCCAGGCCGCTCCCGGAGAGGTAGCAGTAGCCCGTGCCGCCCTGACCCGCGCCGCGCAGGGCGACGGCGTTGGGGCGCGAGCCCGGCGCGACCTGCGCGCAGCCGGTCCCGCGGCCGTCCGCCGCGACCGAGAAGCTGCCGCCCGAGTCGAGGCCCACGCCGAGGTACGCGCCGTCGATGCCCGCGCGTGCCGTCGTCTGCGCGTAGCCGAGCGACCCGGCCCCGCCGCCGATCTGGGCGACGGGGCGGGATCCGTCGGCGAGGAAGAACGCGATGCCCTCGTTGCCGTTGGTGCCCTGGCCGTACTGGAACTGGTCGAACCGCACATCCAGGCCGCCGCTGACGGGCAGCGGGGTGTCGTAGACGATGCCGCCGCTGCTGTTCACGGTGTTGTCGGTGAGCTGGAGGGATCCCGGCGTGGCCGCGCTCGCGGGAGCGCCGGTGCGGCTGGCGCACACGCCGACGCCCGACTGGCCGGCGTGCGGCGCGACGGTGGCGCGGGTGAGGCAGGCGGCGCCGAGCGTCCGCCAGGCGGGATCCGCGACGCTCGTGCCGGTGAACGACTCCGTCACGTTGAGCGGAGCCGCGACGGCTGGCGCGGCAGGCGACGCGACCAGGGTGACGGCGGCGAGGGCGGCGATGACGAGGGCCGCGAGCCGCCGGGTCCCGCGGGAGCGGGGTGCAGGAGGTCGCGATGACGCCCTGTGCGCACGCGCTCGTGCCATCTCCACCACCCCATCGCGCTCCCGCTCCAAGCGGGAGCGCAGAGGCCCCCCGGCCTCGCGTCGGCAACGCTAAATCAGCTGATGGACCAGTGAAAAGGGGCCCAGTAGCGATCTAGGTGAACCAGTAGCCCCCGTCCCGCGCCCCCGGCCCCCCAGCCGGGGCACACCGTCGCCGCACGGATGGGTCACGGGCCCGCGATTCTGTGAGTTGAGCCGAGATCGCTCAACTTCCGACGCCGTGACTTGACGCTCGCGGAGGCTCCGCTAGAGTTGAGTCATCGCGGCTCAAGTAGCACGCCGCTGACGAAGCGGCACCGCGAGCGAGACTCCACGGGACACCCGCGTCACCACACGAAGCGACCCCGTGATCCGGGCGCCGCGGCAATAGTAAGGAGAACACCCCATGGCTCGTGCAGTAGGAATCGACCTGGGTACCACCAACTCGGTGGTCTCGGTCCTGGAGGGCGGAGAGCCCACCGTCATCGCCAACGCCGAGGGCGCGCGCACCACGCCGTCCGTCGTCGCGTTCACCAAGGACGGCGAGGTGCTGGTCGGCGAGACCGCCAAGCGCCAGAACGTCACCAACGTCGACCGCACCATCTCGTCGGTCAAGCGCCACATGGGCACCGACTGGACCGTCGGCATCGACGACAAGAAGTACACGTCGCAGGAGCTGTCCGCCCGCATCCTCGGCAAGCTCAAGCGCGACGCCGAGCAGTACCTCGGCGACTCGGTGACCGACGCGGTCATCACCGTCCCCGCGTACTTCAACGACGCCGAGCGCCAGGCCACGAAGGAGGCCGGCGAGATCGCGGGCCTCAACGTGCTGCGCATCATCAACGAGCCCACCGCGGCCGCCCTCGCCTACGGCCTCGACCGGGGCAAGGAGGACGAGCTCATCCTCGTCTTCGACCTCGGCGGCGGCACGTTCGACGTCTCCCTCCTCGAGGTGGGCAAGGACGACGACTTCAGCACCATCCAGGTCCGCTCCACCGCGGGCGACAACCGCCTCGGCGGCGACGACTGGGACCAGCGCATCGTCGACCACCTCGTCAAGCGCTTCAAGGAGTCGACGGGCGTCGACGTCTCGAACGACAAGATCGCCAAGCAGCGCCTCAAGGAGGCCGCGGAGCAGGCGAAGAAGGAGCTCAGCTCCTCCACCAGCACCTCGATCCAGCTCCCGTACCTCTCCCTCACGGAGAACGGCCCGGCCAACCTCGACGAGACGCTCACCCGCGCCAAGTTCGAGGAGCTCACGAACGACCTGCTCGAGCGCACCCGCAAGCCCTTCGAGGACGTCATCCGCGAGGCCGGCGTCTCGGTCGGCGACGTGGCCCACGTGGTCCTCGTCGGCGGATCCACCCGCATGCCCGCCGTCGTCGACCTCGTGAAGAAGCTCACGGGCGGCAAGGAGCCCAACAAGGGCGTCAACCCGGACGAGGTCGTCGCCGTCGGCGCCGCGCTCCAGGCCGGCGTGCTGAAGGGCGAGCGCAAGGACGTCCTGCTCATCGACGTCACCCCCCTGAGCCTCGGCATCGAGACCAAGGGCGGCATCATGACCAAGCTCATCGAGCGCAACACGGCCATCCCGACCAAGCGCAGCGAGACCTTCACTACGGCCGACGACAACCAGCCGTCCGTCGCGATCCAGGTCTTCCAGGGCGAGCGCGAGTTCACCCGCGACAACAAGAACCTCGGCACCTTCGAGCTCACCGGCATCGCGCCGGCGCCCCGCGGGATCCCGCAGGTCGAGGTCACCTTCGACATCGACGCCAACGGCATCGTGCACGTGTCCGCCAAGGACAAGGGCACCGGCAAGGAGCAGTCGATGACCATCACGGGCGGATCCTCGCTCGCGAAGGAGGACATCGAGCGCATGGTGCGCGAGGCCGAGGAGCACGCGGCCGAGGACAAGACGCGCCGCGAGCAGGCCGAGGTCCGCAACAACGCGGAGCAGCTCGCCTACTCGATCGACAAGCTCATCAAGGAGAACGACGACAAGCTGCCCGAGGACGTCAAGTCCGAGGTCCAGGGCGACGTCGACGGCCTGAAGAGCGCCCTCGCCGGCGACGACGAGACGGCCGTGAAGACCGCCTTCGACAAGCTGTCCGCGAGCCAGACCAAGCTCGGCGAGGCCATCTACGCGCAGGGCCAGCAGGAGCAGGCCGCGGGTGAGGCCCCCGAGGGCGCGTCCGAGGCGAAGAAGGACGACGAGGACATCGTCGACGCCGAGGTCGTGGACGAGGACGACGAGGACAAGAAGACCGACCGATGACCGAGGACACCGCGAACGGCGAGGGCACCACACCCGAGGACGAGGGAGCCGAGCAGTCGGCTCCCGCGTCCCCGGCCGGGCCTGACGCCACGGCGGACCAGGCGGCCGATGAGGCCTCCGTCCCGGGAGCCGACGGCGCGTTCGTCGAGGCCGAGGGCCCCGACGTCGAGACGACCGACCCCATGGACGAGGAGCTGCAGGACCTCATCGAGCAGACGCGCGCCGAGCCCGCCGAGGGCGACAGCGAGCACCTCGCGGACTTGAAGCGCGTCACCGCCGAGTACGCCAACTACCGCAAGCGCACCGAGGCCAACCGCGAGATCGAGCGCCAGCGCGCGGTCGGCGACGTGGTCAAGGGCATCCTCCCGGTGCTCGACGACCTCGACCGGGCCGAGAAGCACGGCGACCTCGCGGAGGGCGGACCGCTCACCGCGATCGTCGCCAAGCTGCGGACGAACGTGGAGCGCATCGGGCTGGTCAAGGTCGGCGCCGTCGGCGACGCCTTCGACCCGCAGGTGCACGAGGCGATCTTCCAGAAGCCGAACCCCGAGGTCCAGGTGGACACCGTCGCGGACGTCGTCGAGAGTGGCTACTACATCGGCGAGACGCTGCTGCGGGCCGCGAAGGTCGTCGTCGACAAGCCGGAGTAGCGCCATCAACCGCAGCGAAGATCCGGCTGCACCCACCCCGGTCCGGGCGTCCGCACGCGCGGGCGCCCGGACCGGGTCGTGCGGCCCCCACCACGAGACGAAGAAGAAGGGAGGCGTCTGATGGCCAGCCAGGACTGGTTCGACAAGGACTTCTACAAGGTCCTCGGAGTGTCCAAGGACGTCTCGGAGGCCGACCTCAAGAAGGCCTACCGCAAGCTCGCGCGGCAGTACCACCCGGACAGCAACCCGGATCCGTCGGCGGAGGCGCGCTTCAAGGAGATCAGCGAGGCGCACGCCGTGCTCGCCGACAAGGAGCAGCGCAAGGAGTACGACCAGATCCGCGCGATGGGATCCGGCGCCCGATTCAGCGCGCCGGGTGCCGGCGCGCCGGGCGGTGGCTTCGAGGACGTGTTCGGCGGCATGTTCGGCCAGCAGTCCGGCGGCCGCGGGCGGCGTACGGCCGGGTTCGGATCCGGCCAGCCGCAGTACAGCCAGGGCGGGTTCGAGGACATCCTCGGCGGTATGTTCGGCAACGGCGGCTTCGGCCAGTCGACCGGCGGCTACCGGGGCTACGGCGCTCCCACCAAGGGGCGCGACGTCACGGCGTCCACCACGGTCGACTTCCTCACCGCGGTGCAGGGCGACGTCGTGCGCCTGCAGGACTCCGACGGCCGCCCCCTCACGGTGCGCGTGCCGGCCGGGGTCTCCGACGGGCAGAAGATCCGCCTCGCCGGCAAGGGCGAGCCGTCGGGCGACGGGGGCGCCTCGGGCGACATCATCCTCACGGTGCACGTGCGACCGCACCCCGTGTTCGAGCGCGACGGGCTGAACCTCCGGGTCAACGTGCCCGTGACGTTCCCCGAGGCCACGCTCGGCGCGACCATCGAGGTGCCCACGCTCGGCGGCGACCCGGTGCGGCTGAAGGTCGCGCCCGGCACGTCGAGCGGCAAGGTGCTGCGCGTCAAGGGCCGCGGCGTCACGACCCCGAAGGGCACGGGCGACCTGCTCGCGCGCATCGAGGTCGCGGTGCCGTCGCGCCTCACCGACGCCCAGCGCGTCGCGCTCGACGCGTTCGCCAGCTCGGGACCCGCCGAGGACCCGCGCCGGGAGCTCATCGAGCGGGCCAGGAGCTGAGATGGATCCCCGCGACACGATGGACGAGGACGCCCCCGTCTTCGTGATCTCCGTGGCGGCCGAGCTGTCGGGCATGCACCCGCAGACGCTCCGGCAGTACGACCGCCTCGGGCTCGTGTCGCCCACCCGGACCGCCGGGCGCTCCCGCCGCTACTCGATGCGCGACATCGTGCAGCTGCGGGAGGTCGCCCGGCTCGGCGCGGAGGGCGTGAGCCTGGAGGGCATCGCGCGGATCCTCGAGCTCGAGAACCAGGTGTCCGAGCTCCGCGGACGCGTGCGCCAGCTGGAGTCCGCGCTAGCCGACGAGCTGCTGTCGCGGCCCGGTCGGCGCGTGTTCGCGGCCCGCGGCGACGGCGACGTGGTGTCGCTGCGCGCGGGCGTGCGTCCCTCGCAGCCCACCGAGGTGGTGCTGTACCGTGCGGCGCTCGCCATGCCGGACGACGACCGTTCCGAGCGCGACGCGCGGTGAGCGACGCTCCCGCCGCCGCTCCCGACGCCGCCGCTCCCGACGCCGCACGCGTATCCGCCGCCGACGACCTGCTCGACCTGGGCGCACTGCGACGCCGGCCTGACGTCGAGGCCGAGAACCTCTTCGCGGTGGACGCGGCCGACCGCCTGCTCCTCGACGAGCTGGTCGCGCTGCTCGCCGCCGCGTCCGCCGACGGCCGCCCCCTGCGGCCCGAGGACGTCGTCGTGATCGGCGACCACTACGGCGCCCTCGCCCTCGGCGCCGCGGCAGCGCTGCGTCGGGCCGGGGCGGCGGATCCCGTGCGCATCCGCGTGCACCAGGACGCCCTCGCCTCCGAGACCGCGCTCCGCCTCAACGCGGAGCTGATCGGCGAGACCGCCGAGATCGCCCACCACGGGCTCGACGCCGCGCTCGCCGCGCACGCCCGCGTCGTGATCGCGCGCCTGCCCTGCAGCCTCGACGCGCTCGACGAGTGGGCCGGGGTGGTCGCGGGCGCCGCCGCCGACGACGTGACCGTGCTCGCCGGCGGGCGCGTGAAGCACATGACGCCCGCGATGACGGACGTGCTGCGCCGCCGCTTCGGCGACGTGCACGCGACCCTCGCCCGGCAGAAGTCGCGGATCCTCGTGGCGCGCGAACCCGTGCGCCCCGCCGCCGCCGCCGACGCCGACGCCGCCTACCCCCGCAGCGAGTCGCACCCCGACCTCGGCCTCGAGGTGCGCGCGCACGGCGCCGCGTTCGCCGGCGCCCGCATCGACATCGGCACGCGCTTCCTCCTCTCCTTCCTGCCCGACCTGCCCGAGGACGCCCGCGTCGCCGTCGACCTCGGCTGCGGCACGGGCGTCATCGCGTCGGCCGTCGCGCTCGCCCGGCCGGGCATCCGCGTGATCGCGACCGACCAGTCGTGGGCCGCCGTCGACTCCGCGCGCGCGACCGTCGCCGCGAACGGGGTCGCCGAGTGGGTGACCGTGGTGCGCGACGACGCCGGTTCCACCGTGCCCGACGGATCCGCCGACCTCGTGCTCCTGAACCCGCCGTTCCACACGGGCGCGACCGTGCACGCGGGCCTCGCGCCGCGCCTGTTCGCCGCCGCCGCGCGCATGCTCCGCCCGGGCGGCCAGCTCTGGACCGTCTACAACAGCCCGCTCGGGTACCGACCGCAGCTGACGCGCATCGTCGGGCCCACGCGCGAGGCGGGTCGGAACGCGAAGTTCACGGTCGCCGTCTCGACGAAGCCGGATCACCGGGCCTAGATGTACTCGGCCATGACGTTGGTGACACTTCGGGGCGTGTGAAGAGGCCTCCTGGCTTGATGGAGCTGTTCAGTTCAACCATCGCCAGGAGGCCTCGATGTCCCACGGTAATGC
>NZ_JAAVCB010000106.1:0-7264 GCF_014802555.1 Clavibacter sp.
CAGGACGCACCTGCCACCCCGGACGCCGACGAGACCCCCGCCGCGTCCGAGCCGGCCGACCGCCAGCGCGACGACCGCCAGCGCGACGACCGCGACGCCGACGACCAGGGCGGACGCCGCGACGACCAGGGCCGCGAGGGTCGCGAGGGCGGCCGCAACCGCAGCCGCAACCGCCGCAACCGCGACCGCGGACGCGACCAGGACGACCAGCAGCAGAACGGCCGCGACCAGGCCCCGCGCGAGCAGGCCCCCCGCGAGCCCGACGCCGACGACGAGGCGCAGGAGGAGGCCCGCACGGGTCGCCAGCGCCAGAACAGCCGCGGCCAGGGCGACCGCCAGCAGGACGTGCGCGCCGACCAGGCCCGCGCCGACCTCGGCCGCGACGACGACCGCGGCGGCCGCAGCCGGTACCGCGACCGCAAGCGCGGCCGCGGCCAGGGCGGCGACGACTTCGAGCCTGAGGTCACCGAGGACGACGTCCTCCTGCCCGTCGCGGGCATCCTCGACGTGCTCGACAATTACGCGTTCGTCCGCACGAGCGGCTACCTGCCCGGCACGAACGACGTCTACGTCTCCCTCGGCCAGGTCAAGAAGCACTCGCTGCGCAAGGGCGACGCCATCGTCGGCGCCATCCGCCAGCCGCGCGACAACGACAGCCAGAGCCGCCAGAAGTACAACGCGATCGTGAAGATCGACTCGGTCAACGGCCTGCCGCCCGAGGAGGCCGCGAACCGCGTCGAGTTCGGCAAGCTCACGCCGCTGTACCCGCAGGACCGCCTCAGCCTCGAGACCGAGCCCGCGAAGCTCACCACGCGGATCATCGACCTCGTGTCGCCGATCGGCAAGGGCCAGCGCGGCCTCATCGTCTCGCCGCCCAAGGCCGGCAAGACGCTCGTGCTCCAGGCCATCGCGAACGCCATCGCCACCAACAACCCCGAGGTCCACCTCATGGTCGTGCTGGTCGACGAGCGTCCCGAGGAGGTCACCGACATGCAGCGCACGGTGAAGGGCGAGGTCATCGCCTCCACCTTCGACCGTCCCGCCGAGGACCACACCACGGTCGCCGAGCTCGCCATCGAGCGCGCCAAGCGCCTCGTGGAGCTCGGCCACGACGTGGTCGTGCTGCTCGACTCCATCACCCGCCTCGGCCGCGCGTACAACCTCGCGGCACCCGCGTCGGGCCGGATCCTCTCGGGCGGCGTCGACTCGTCGGCGCTCTACCCGCCGAAGCGCTTCTTCGGCGCCGCGCGCAACATCGAGCACGGCGGATCGCTCACGATCCTCGCCACGGCGCTCGTGGAGACCGGATCCAAGATGGACGAGGTCATCTTCGAGGAGTTCAAGGGCACCGGCAACATGGAGCTCCGCCTCTCGCGCGCCCTCGCCGACAAGCGGATCTTCCCCGCCGTCGACGTCAACGCCTCCGGCACGCGCCGCGAGGAGATGCTCATGGGCGCCGACGAGGTCAAGGTCACCTGGAAGCTGCGCCGCGCCCTCGCCGGGCTCGAGCAGCAGCAGGCCCTCGAGATCGTCCTCAGCCGCCTGAAGGAGACGACGTCCAACGTCGAGTTCCTGATGAAGGTCCAGGCCTCCATGCCCAACACCGGCAACGGCGTGTCCCACCAGAGCCACGGGCACGGCGCGCACGAGAAGGGCTGACCGAGGTGTTCGAGTCCGTCGTCCAGCTCCTGGAGGAGCACGAGGAGCTCCAGCAGCAGCTCGGCGACCCCGAGCTGCACGCCGACGCGTCGCGCTCGCGCAAGGTCAACCGCCGCTACGCGGAGCTGAGCCGGATCGTCGCCGCGCACGCGGAGTGGACCCAGCTCGGCGACGACCTGGCCGCCGCGCGCGAGCTGGCCGAGGAGGACCCGGCGTTCGTCGACGAGATCCCCGGCCTCGAGGAGCAGCTGGACCAGGCGCAGGAGAAGCTCCGGCGGCTCCTGATCCCGCGCGACCCCGACGACGCGCGTGACGTCATCATGGAGATCAAGATGGGGGAGGGCGGCGCCGAGAGCGCGCTGTTCGCCGCCGACCTGCTCCGCATGTACCTGCACTACGCCGAGTCGCGACGCTGGAAGACCGAGGTGCTCAGCCAGACGCAGAGCGACCTCGGCGGGTACAAGGACGTCCAGGTCGCCATCAAGGGCACGTCCGACGACCCCGCGCTCGGTGTGTGGGCGCACCTCAAGTACGAGGGCGGCGTGCACCGCGTGCAGCGCGTGCCCGCCACCGAGTCGCAGGGGCGCATCCACACCTCGGCGGCCGGCGTGCTCGTGATCCCGGAGGTCGAGGAGGTCGAGGAGGTCCCCCTCGACCCCAACGACCTCAAGATCGACGTGTACCGCTCGTCCGGCCCCGGCGGCCAGTCGGTCAACACGACCGACTCCGCCGTCCGCATCACTCACCTGCCCACGGGCATCGTGGTCGCGATGCAGAACGAGAAGAGCCAGCTGCAGAACCGCGAGGCCGGCATGCGCGTGCTGCGCGCGCGCGTCCTCGCGAAGCAGCAGGAGGAGATCGACGCGGAGGCCTCGGCCGTGCGCCGCAGCCAGATCCGCACGATGGACCGGTCCGAGCGCATCCGCACGTACAACTTCCCGGAGAACCGCATCGCGGACCACCGCACGGGCTACAAGGCGTACAACCTCGACGCGGTGATGGACGGCGCCCTCGACCCGGTCGTCGAGTCCTGCATCCAGGCCGACGAGGAGGCGCGTCTCGACGCGCTCGGGACGGACGCGTGACGCCCTCGCGCGTCCCGCTCGCCCGTGGCTGACGAGGAGGGCGTCCCCGGTACCGTGGACGCCCTCCGCATGCGTGTCGGCCAGGTGCTCGCGGCCGCCGGCATCGGTGATCCCGCAGTCGACGCCGAGCTCCTCGTCGGGCACGTGCTCGGCCTCTCCCGGGGGCAGGTGCAGTCGCGCGCCATCACACGCGCGGCCGTCGACGCCCGGGACGCCGAGCGCGTCCTCGAGCTGACCGCGCGGCGCGCACGGCGCGAGCCGCTGCAGCACATCACGGGCGTCGCGCACTTCCGCTCGCTCGAGCTCCTCGTGGGCCCCGGCGTGTTCGTGCCGCGGCCCGAGACGGAGCACGTGGCGCAGCTCGCGATCGACGCGCTGTCGGCCGCGCCCGGGGACGCGCCCGTCGCGGTCGACCTCGGCACGGGATCCGGCGCGCTCGCCCTCGCGCTCGCGACCGAGGTGCCGCATGCGCGCGTGCACGCGATCGAAGTCTCGCCCGAGGCACACGCGTGGACGGCCCGCAACGTGGAGCGCCTGGCGCCCCGCGTCGACCTCAGGCTCGGTGACCTCGCCGACGCCTTCCCCGAGCTCGACGGCACCGTGTCCGTCGTCGTCTCGAACCCGCCCTACATCCCGGTCGACGCCGTCCCCCGCGATCCCGAGGTGCGGCTGCACGATCCCGCGCTCGCGCTCTACGGCGGAGCCGACGGCCTCGACGTCGTGCGCCTCGTCTCGACGACCGCGCGCCGGCTGCTCCACCCGGGTGGCGCGCTCGTCATCGAGCACGGCGAGCTGCAGGGCCAGGCGATCCGCGCCCTCCTCGACGCCGACGGCTGGCGCGCGACCGCGACGCACCAGGACCTCACCCGCCGCGACCGCGCGACCACCGCGCTGCGCTGACCGGGACACGCCCGGCGCGCCGTCGACGTGCGCCGCGGCTCAGCCCGCGTGCGCCTGCGCCCGGACGAACGCCTCGACCGCCGGCAGAAGGTCCCCCTCTCCGCGCACGTGGTGCCCGTGGATCCCGAGACCGCGCGCCGACTCCACGTTGTCGAGCCGGTCGTCCGCGAAGAACGTCCGCTCGGCCGGCTGCGCGTAGGCGGCGAGCACCCCGCGGAACACGGCGGGATCCGGCTTCCGGGCGCCGTACCCGCTCGACGTCCGCAGATGCTCGACGCCGAACAGCGGCACCAGCTCGGGCGCGAGCTCCGGGAGGTGCCGGGCGGCGAGCGCGTTGTTGTTCGTCAGCAGCGTGATCCGTCCGGCCTCCCGCGCCCGGGCCACGGCCTCCAGCGCCGACGGCCGCACGGTCATGGAGGCCCGGCGGCGGCGCACCCACTCCTCCTCGTCCATCTCGACGCCCACCGCGGCGCAGAACGCATCGAGGTAGGAGTCGGCGTCGATGCGGCCCGCCTCCGCCGCCCACTCGCCCTCGTCGTTGTACCAGCGGCGGCGCAGCTCGGGCAGGTCGTGCCCGGTCGCCGCGGTGATGCGGTCGGCGGGCCCCCGCCAGTCGTGGTCGTACAGCACGTCGTCCATGTCGAACACGAACAGGAGGCCGGCGGGGCCGGGGGAGCGGGGCGCGGATGTCACGAGGCCCAGTATGCGGGCGTCGGCGTGGCGTGGATCCTCCGCTCAGGGCCCGGGGCACGCGCTCGGCTACGATGAGCGACGACATGGCGCGCATCTACGACTGCTCAGTCGACACCGACCTCCTCCCCGGCATGAGACTCGCCCGACAGGCGGTGGGCCGCGGCGAGGTCGTCGTCATCCCCACGGACACCGTCTACGGCATCGCCGCCGACGCGTTCAACCCCGAGGCCGTCCAGCGGCTGCTCGACGCGAAGGGCCGCGGGCGCGACGCCCCGCCTCCCGTGCTCATCCCCGGCCAGTCGACCCTCGACGCCCTCGCCGACTTCGTCCCCGACGTCGTCCGCCGCATGGTGGACGAGTTCTGGCCGGGCGGCCTCACGGTGATCCTGGTGGCGCAGCCCTCCCTCGTCTGGGATCTCGGCGAGACCCGCGGCACCGTCGCCCTGCGCATGCCCGCGAACTCCTACGCGCTCGTGCTCCTGGCCGAGACCGGGCCGCTCGCCGTGTCGTCCGCCAACAAGACGGGGCAGCCCGCCGCGGCGACCGCCCAGGAGGCCGTGGACCAGCTCGGCGAGTCGGTGGACATCTTCCTCGACGGCGGAGCCGCCGGGGGAGCGGCGTCGACCATCGTCGACGCCTCGCGCGTCACGCAGGCCGGCGGCCGCGTGCGCATCGTCCGCGAGGGCGCGATCACGCGCGCGCAGATCCAGCAGCTCATCGGCGACGAGCTCGAGCCCGTCGTCACCGCGCCCGTGGAGCCGGAGCAGGCCCCCGTCCCCGACGAGCCCGAGGCCCCGCGCGGCACGGCGAGCGGCGCGGAGCCGGTCGACGGATCCGCGGATCCCGATGCGGTCACGCCCGCCGCCGAGGCCCCGGCCGCGCCCGCGGAGGCGACGCCCGCGGAGGCGACGCCCGAAGCCGGCCCGACGTACCCCGAGTTCGTCGAGCCCGCCGGCCCGGCGTCCGCCGACGCTGCGCCCGCCGACGAGTCCGCGACCGAGCCCCCCGCGGATCCGCCCGCGCACCCCCGGTGACCTACTACGCCGCCATGGCGGTCGTTTCGGCGGTCATCACGCTCGTCCTGTCGATGGTCGTCATGAAGCTCGGCTACCGATACCGGCTCTACCCGGCCATCCGCGCGCGCGACGTGCACACGCGCCCCACGCCCCGCCTCGGCGGCGTGGCCATGTTCGCCGGCATCCTGGTCGCGTTCGCGGTCGCGTCGCAGGTCTCCTGGTTCGGCCTCGTCTTCGACCGGCCCGGCCCGGTGTTCGCGATCCTCGGCGCCGCGCTCATGATCGTGGTCATCGGGGTCCTCGACGACATCTACGACCTCGACTGGATGATCAAGCTGGCCGGCCAGATCCTCGCCGCCGGCCTCCTCGCCTGGCAGGGCGTCGCCATCTCGTCGCTCCCCATCGGCGGTCTCACGGTCGGCTCGTCGCAGATGTCGATCATGCTGACGATCTTCGCCATCGTCCTCGTCATGAACGCCGTCAACTTCATTGACGGCCTCGACGGACTGGTCGCCGGCGTCGCGATCATCGCCAACGGCGCGTTCTTCCTCTACAGCTTCCTGCTCTCGGACACGGCGACGGGCCAGACCGAGCGCTTCAACCTCGCGTCGCTCATCAGCGCGATCCTCATCGGCGCGTGCCTCGGCTTCCTCCCGTTCAACTGGCACCCCGCCAAGCTCTTCATGGGCGATGCGGGCGCGCTGCTCGTCGGCCTCCTCATGGCCACCAGCGCCATCGCGGTCACGGGCGAGATCGACCCGAACCCGGAGACCTTCGGCCGCTCGCAGCTGCTGCCCGCCTTCCTGCCGATCCTGCTGCCGTTCGCGATCCTCATCGTCCCGCTGCTCGACTTCGCCCTCGCCGTCTTCCGGCGCCTCAAGGCCGGCAAGTCGCCGTTCAGCGCGGACCGCAAGCACCTGCACCACCGCCTGCTCGACATGGGCCACTCGCGCCTGCACGCGACGCTGATCTTCTACGCCTGGACCGGCGTCGTGTCCGTCGGCTGCCTGCTGATGTTCGTCGTGCAGCCCTACGCCTGGGGCGTCGCCTTCATCGCGGTCGGCATGGTCGCCTGCGCCGTCGTGACCCTCGCCCCGCTCAGCCGCCGGAAGCGCCTGGAGGCCGCGGCGCAGCTCGTGCCCGCCGCCGCCGAGTCCGAGGACGCCGCCGCGTTCGACCCGCTCGACGAGGCCGCGACCGACCGACCGCTGGCGCGCCTCACGGAGTCCGAGCTCGAGGCCGTCGAGCGCGAGCACGCGGAGCTCGCCACGGGAGCCATCGCGACCCGCCCCACCGACGCCCCGCACCCGGGGACAGCCAAGGAGACGACATGACCGACAGCCCGAGCGCCCCCGCCCCGGCGGAGCGCCCCGCGAAGAAGGACGTCTACACGCGCATCCTCGTCGGGGGAGCGCTGCTCGCCCTCGCCATCGCGGTGGTCGGCGGCATCGTCGGCTTCGCGGTCGACGGCGGCCGCGGCCTCCTCAGCGCCGTCATCGGCAGCGCCATGGCCCTCGTGTTCCTCGGGCTCACGGCCGGCAGCATCCTCTTCGCGAACCGCTTCCAGTCCTCGCCGATCTACCCGACCCTGTTCTTCTCGGTCGTGCTCGGCGCGTGGCTGCTCAAGTTCGTGGTCTTCCTCGCGGTCGCGATGGTGCTCAAGGAGCAGCCGTGGATCAACCTCGTCGTGCTCTTCGTCACGGTGATCGTCGGCGTCGTCGGAGCGCTGGTGATGGACATGATCGTGATCACCAAGGCCCGCGTGGGCTACGTCAGCGACGCGCAGCTCCCCGGGCGCTAGCTGTACTCGGCCATGACGTTGGTGACACTTCGGGGCGTGTGAAGAGGCCTCCTGGCTTGATGGAGCTGTTCAGTTCAACCATCGCCAGGAGGCCTCGATGTCCCACGGTA
>NZ_JAAVCB010000107.1:0-46231 GCF_014802555.1 Clavibacter sp.
ACCCCAGCCCGACGCACGCTTCACGAACCCTCGTCTCGCGTGCTCTTGCGACCTATGCTGTGGGCATGGGGCACATTCCAGTAGCTGTACCGAGATTTTGGTGGCGCGCGGATGCGGCTTAGGACGGCCGCCAAGAGGTCCCGTTCGAGGCGGATGGTGGGATGGGATCCTCGTCCGAGGTTCAGCCACGCGCCGTTGCTGTCGTCATCGGTGTTGGCAAATCGGATGGTGCCCCAGAAGATGCGGCGACGATCAACGAGCGTCGCGGCGGCGGGGTCTGCGAAGACGCACCAGTCGCGCACGGTGGTCTGTGTGCCATCGGGCAGCGTCAGGAGCTCAGTGCTGGTTGCGAACCCGGGGATACGGATCAGGCGCCGCAGGAGCCGGTTGAGGTTCATCCCGCGCCGTGACCGACCAGGGACAGGCGTCCCGCCGTGTCGCTGACCTCGACGCGCCTTCGCGTCGTCGTCCGCCTCGTCCGTGACGTGGTCCGGCGCGTCGGCGTTCATGGGACGGAGGACCAGGCCGCCGTCCTCGGCGTCAATGGCCGCAACATCCTCAAGATGGCCAGCGCCGCCCTCACCGCTTGTCGTCGCGAGCGAGCAATCGGCGTTGTGGGGCCTGGCTCCGAAGCACGCCGGCCGGCCGTTGATCGCCCGGCGTACGAAGTACGCGTCTGCCTCGCATTCGGGGCATGTGAGCTCTGGACGTAGCCGCTGACGCTCGGCACCGCTCAGCAACGGGCGCACCACCAACGCGGCAGTTTTGGTCTTCACGCTGACGTTCAGCACCCGATCTGTGGACAAACAGAGCACTTCGGATTAAGACCTCTGTAAATTTACAGCTCCTCTTAGTGTGCTTTAAGCGCAAGCGCATCCCCAATGTACGTGGTTTAATGCGCTTTATATTTATGTCAAGTCGTCATAGAGAGTTCAATTGAATGACAAAAACGCCTTCTCGCCGTCTTTACTTTCTTATCATTTTCATCACTCTCGGGCTCGCGGCCGTCACTTCTACGGGTTCGAGCGCGTTCGCTACCGAGGGCGCCAGGCAGACACGACCAGTGGTTGCGGGTTCACAGCTCGAATTCGAGTTCGGCGGCGATTGCACTGCTGGTGCTGTGGTGCAAAAAAATAGCTGGAGTTCAGTTTTCTTTGCAAAAGAGCGCGCCACCAGGTACGTGGTGACTGCTAATCACTGTGTTGCGCGTACAGGGGAGAGGGTATTCGTTCGAAACGAGCTCGAATCTCGTCATGGCAATACCGCTCCCGTTGGAACGGTCTATTGGAGATCAGATAACGTCGATCTAGCGTTGATTAAAATCGATCCTATTGTTCACGTGTCGTACACGTGTGGAAGTTCTTCACATGGCGCGCCCCACTGCTTGCCGGTGACCACCTGGACGCCAAACGCGCTTCCTCGTGTGCTCACCGCGTCGCTTAGAACGCGGAGCATATATGGCCAACCCGTAATCGGGTACGGTGACCCCGGGCTGAATGAAGCTTTTGCTACAAGCGGTAGCACCACTGGTGTACAGGTTAACTGGCGGAACCTATCCGTTCGTGCTTGGCCGCCGGGCTTCAGGAACCCTCATAGCGGAGATCAGGCAGCGTCTTCCTCAACTGACTTTTTGCTTCCGGGAGATTCCGGAGGGCCTGTATTTAACCCGGATACCGGTATGCTTTACGGGATAATGACCGATCAAGTCCCTCGTCGCCCCACAGAGCAGAGCACAATGGTGTATATCAAGCTATCTGAGTTTTTCAAAGAGCAGAGAGAATACAATCTTGTAACTCGTTAACGCTTGGTCTATCTCGCGATTCACGCATGCGACGTATTCGAGCTCGAGGTCGAGGTCGACAGCATCACCAACCCGGCCCCCGTCGAAATTTCTCCGACGGACGCCCATCACTACGCCGGGATCATCGAGACCGTCCTCGACGCGGAACGCACGGCCCCCGGGCTCCCGCACCACACCGCCACCACCAGACCAGTCGGCCGGTCGGCCACGCACGACGTCAACAACGCGGCGCGAGGACCCCGGAGCCCGCACCCGGCGAGCGCCGACGGCCGCCACACGGATCCCCAGCACAACCCGCGAGCTCGACACAGAACACGAGCACGGCCCCCGCTTGGGGAGGGGCCGCGTCACGAGGCCACGGATAGCGTCGGTGCTGTGAACATGGATGTGAATCGTGCGGTGGAGATCTTCAGCGGACACGGGTTCGAGTCGGCCGCCCAGGTCCACGCGACGTACTCGATGAGCCACCACGGCGTGGACGTGCGCGTCGAGGTGCTCGACTTCGGCCAGGCCGCGGGCAACGTCCGGTACATGGCGACGGCGTGGCAGCCAGAGGTGCCCGAGGAGGAGCGCGTGCTCAACTCGAAGGGGCTCAGCATCGGCAACGCGGCCGGGACCGTCGACGAAGCCCTCGAAGGCCCCCACTGGTGGATATTCACGTAGGACGACGGGAACTGACCACAGGCCCGGAACCGACGTCCGGCGCGCACACGGCGAGCGCCGGCCCCTGACTGGGCACCTCGAGCACGAACCCCGCCCGCACGCGGCGCCAGCACCCCGCGGCTGAGGCCCGACCCCCGGGGGCTACGAGCGCAGCAGCTCCGGGAGGAACGCGAGGAACTCCGGATCCCACATGCGACCGGTGCCCTGCCGCGGCGGCAGCTCGATCTCCCCGCCGTCGGCGAGGACCAGCGTCGCGTAGGCCGACCCCCGCTGCCCCTCGTCGGGCTGCCCCTCAGGGTCCGGCGGGAAGACCCAGTCGACCGTCACCCGGTCGATCGAGGACCTGCGCCACGCCGTCACGTCGCCGTCGAGCATGAGGTAGTCCCGCTCCGCGCTGAAGGTCCCGCGCACGAGGACGTCGTCGGTGATCGCGACGACCTCCACGGCCCACGTCGTCCTGTCCTCGCTCGGCACCAGAAACCCACCGCAGTAGCGAATCCTGTCCACCGAGCCGATGACCACGGCCACCCGCGCGAGCGCATCATCTGCCCACCCCGGCTGCCGGTCCGCCCGGATGCTGACCTTGGCGAAGCTCGACTGCGACGCCGCCTCGATCCGCGCGGTGAGATGAGCGATCGTCGCATCCAGAGCTTCCTGATCCATGCGCCGACGGTACCGACACCCCACGACACCCTCGCAGGACCCGATGGGGTCCGCGCGGGTCCACGGCGAGCGCCGCACCACGTCCGCACCGCCCGCGAGCGCCGGAGGCCGCCCACACAGATCCCGAGCCCCGCCAGCGATCGATACCGAACACGACGGCCACACGACGTCGACCAGCCCCGCGACCGCCCGCACCGCGACCGCGCAGCGGCAGCGGCTGACGCCGGCCCGCCGCCCGCACGACCACCCGGCGAGCGCCGGACGCCTCGGCGAGCGCCGACCACAGCGTGGACGACCACCCGGCGAGCGCCCGACCGCCTCCGCCAGCACCCGACGGCCTCCGCCAGCGCCCGACGCCTCGGCCAGCACCCCGCACAGCCCCACCACGACCCGTCCGGCCGCACCACGGCGAGCGCCGCTCACGACCATCACGTTGCAGCAGCCCGATCACGAGGACACCGCGACCGCCCCCACCGGACGCATCGGCAGCCGGCCCGCGCCGCACGCACGCCGCGGCCCCAGCGAGCACCAGCACCCCGCGCACGACATCGACACTCGGCAGCCGGCCCGCGCCGCACGCACGCCGCGGCCCCAGCGAGCACCAGCACCCCGCGCACGACATCGACACCGCGACCGGCGGCGAATGCCGCCGGGATCCCGCACGCCGCCGAGCACCCGACCCCGAGGACCCGTCCGCGGCGAGCGCCGCAGGCCGCCCGCCAGCACCCCCGCACGACCCCGACGCCCGCACCGCGACCCCGAGGCCACGGCCGCATGAGCACCCGTGAACGTCTCCGCGCGACCGGCCGATAGTACGGGAGAGAGCATCACCAGCCCCCCAGCCACCGAAGGGTGGGCTGGCCGATGTCGATAGTAGAGATGGGGCCGCAATCCGCGGCCGCCAACCCGAAGGAGCACCATGACCACGACCACACCCACCGCCACGACGACGCCCGTGCGGCACCCGATGTACGCCGCAGCTCTCGACCCCGACACGCCCCGCCAGGCCCTCGTGCGACGCTGCCACCAGGGCCACCCGCTCGTCACCGTCGCCGAGCTCCGCCAACAGAACGACGGGACCTGGACCACCCACATCCTCGAACGCGCCGGATTCGGCGGGCTCCTCCCGGGAGAGTTCGGCCCGACCCGCACGTGGCAGGCCGCCGCCGTGCAGCTCGCCGCCTGGACCAGGAACCAGGTCCACATCACTCAGTAGAATCACCCCGCGGCATGGCGAGCCCCGGACCCGACGCTGGCTTCAGTTCGAGTAGATCAACTCCAGCCACTCGCGTGCGTTCGCCCTGTGTCGACTTGCACGCGCCCAGAAGGCAAGTCCTGTGCCAACAAGCAGCGCGACCGTGCCAGCGTGTGCTGCCAGCGCGAAACCGTCGGGATCCCCGACGGCGACCCACGCCACCGTGGCCACACCTGCGTAGGCGAAGGAGACGTTTCTCGCCAGCGCGGCGTCGTCGCCCTGCCGCTTGACTGCCCAGGGATCCGACATCAGGCCCTCCCACTCGTCGGCGACGGCACGTCCTCTGCCGCGTGCGAGGCTAACGTCCTCACCGCTCCTCCGTGGTGGACGGTCGCGGGGCGTCCTCGCGAGCGAGATGGCCGCTGACGGAGATCAGGGCCTCCATCACGTGCGCCGGCACGGGTCCCAGATACCCGTCCGGGTTCGTGCCGATCAGGACCGCGGGCCCGGCGATGTAGTCACCCGGCGCGAGACCGATGTCGAGCGCCTCGGCGAGCGCCGTGGCGACGCTGTTCCGCGGGTAGCCCTTGAGCTTGCCCTCCTCGTCGATCACCAGATCACAGGCCGGCGTGACCTCCAGTACCTCGATGGTTCCCCCTACCGCCTCTTGGAGTTGCGCGAGGAGGTGCTCGTCATCGAGTTCTATGACGTCGGTGACGCCGTCGAGGCCACAGCGAATTCCGTTCATGAGTCAGTCCGTTCTGTCGTGGAGCGGGTGGACGCGCGTCGAGATCCGGGCGGCACGACGCAGGGCGTCACGCAGCGGCGTCCTCGACGGCGATGTCGAAGGGGGCGTTGGCGAGGGAGTACAGGGGGCCCACGACATCGTCTGCCTCGGTGACGGAGTACCAGTCCGCCTCGAACCTCACGATGTTCATCTCGTCGCCGTCGTGCCACGCGACCGTGAAGGTCTCCTCCCGGTCATCGCCACGGACGTAGCCGCCTGCGTGATGTGCGTCCCGGGTGTCCTCCCATGCGTCGAAGAGGGCGATGAAGCCGTCGGCGTCCGTGACCGGGTCGCCGTACTCGTTCGTGCCGTAGGGGATCTTGTGCTGCCGGTCGAGGTCGAGGATGCGGACCGTCTTCGTGGGGATCTGTGTCGTCTGCATGACCCCATTATCGCACATCTGCTTGCTGGCCGCAAGCTGCTAGCAATACCCGAGCAAGCAGCCGAGCCATTCGGTGCCGGCGTCGATGTCGGTGGTCATGCGTAGGTTTGTAGATGTCAGATCTACCAACCAGATAGGAGAACCGATGGCACTCATCGCCCCTTACGCCCCGCTGCCGAACCACCTCACCGTGGGCGGCTACAACCCCTCCCCCGGCCGGCACGCGGCCGAGAGCATCGAGGCCGCGTGGGACCTCGCGCACGCCGAAGCACGATCCCGCGCCGACGCCGCCCGCATCGTCGAACTCACCGAGGCCCTGAGGGCCGCTCGCTCCGAGCAGATCCGCGGCGACGACCCGCGGCTGATGGAGTTCTGGGCGGCCGCTCAGGAGGCCGCCACGGAAGCGGAGCACTGTGACGTGTTCGACGACCTGGCCGAGGCCCTCGGTGGCCCCCGCCGCTCGAAGGACTACGACGTGGTCATGTACGTCCGGGCCACGATCCGAGTCACCGACACGGTCAGCGCTACCTCCTCCGACGAGGCCGAGCAGATCGCCGAGGCCGAAATCTCAACCGGTTCGCTCCTGGACTCCCTCCGCGAGAACGGCGCGGACCGCTGGGACGTGGACGAAATCCACACCAGCTTCGCCTAGCGCATCGAGGGGGTGGCACATGCCACCCCCTCCCTGGCCGACCGCCGCACCAAGAGGAAGGAGGGAACCAGACGGTGTGACCTAAGGGGGTTGACACCTTCGCCCGGGCTGGGTAGGTTAGTAGATGTCAGCACAGCCCGACCACCGGAAGGAGCCACACCCCATTCGCCCAGGGGATGCACACACTGCATCCCCCGAGAGGGATGCCCTCCAACCTCGACCCCACTCGCGGCGCTCGCCGCCTACGGGATGCTCGGGCTGTGCTCGATGGTGTGCGCGCTCCAGTCGAAGGGCGGCGCCGCGGGGCGCGACTGCGGCTCGGGTAGTCGGTCGCAGGCGCCCAGCGCGTCCGCGATGGTGCGTGCAGTGGTCAGCCAGGTGCGATCGGAGACGGCGTCCGCGTGGGCGTACAGGTCGATGCGCGTGATCCGGTGCTCGTACGGGTCCGCCTCGCTCTGCGGGGCCCAGGTCACGCGCATCCAGGCGAGGGGCTGCTCGGTGAGGGACTCGCGTCGACGCAGGCGGACGGTACGGGTGTCCTCCCAGACGACGAGGTAGGCCGTCCCGTCGCGCTCAGGCGTCGGTACCCCTGGTGAGTTCGTCGACCGTGGTGCCCAGCAGGGACGCCACGCGCTCGAGCTCGGCGACCTTCCATCGCGTCTCGCGGCGGAGTCGTGCCTTGAGGGCGGGCTTGCGGATCCCGAGGGCCTCCGCGACGTCCTTGTGGCCGGGAGCGCCGGCGACGGCAAGTCGGGCCCGGATGGCGGCGGAGGCGCGGCCGCCCACGGTCGGGTCGACGCGCTCACCGACGTCCATCGTCAGGACGGGACGTCCGGGCGCACCGACCGCATGAGCGTTCCGAGCCGCAATGTAGGCGTCGACGTCGCTCTTGCGGAATCGGGGCGCACGCTGGCCTGCAGGTGTGACCGGCTGGGGGAAGTGGTCGTGGCGGACCGCGTAGTTCCACACCGTGGCGACCTTGACGTTCATCATCTGCGCGATCTCCGCGTACCCAAGGAGCTCTTCCTGCGGCGTCGGCGTCGGCGTCGACGTCGACTCCTCGACGGCGTCGGGCGCCGGCGAGGCCTGACCCGGGGCCATGGTGCTCACTCCCCCGGTTCCGCCGGCACGAGGGTGTCGACCATCTGCTCTGCGTAGTCGGCGACGATGCCCGTCATCCAGTCCCGGACGTGCTGCTGCAGGTCAGGGTCGCCAAGATCGAACTCGGCCCCTCCCCCGTTGGCGTCGGCGATCAGCAGCTGGCCCCTTCGGATGGAGCCGAGGAAGCCGAGCTCCAGCTCGGGTCCGGGGATGCCTGCCATGGGGTGCCTTCCTTCGCGTCATCGAACCTCCTCGCACGAGTGCCGTGCGCGGACACTGCCGGCGGTCATGCGCCGCAGTGACATGTATGAACCTACTCCCCCGGGACCATCGCCCTCGTCCCGCCGATCGCTTGCGCGCAGTCGTACGCTGACGACCATGGAAGACGGACCGGAAGCGGCAGAGGGCCAGTACAGCTACGCCGGCAAGACGTACCGACTCGAGGAGCAGGAGTCCGAGCGATGGCGCGTCTACGACGGCGACACCTACCTCGGGACGCTGGCTCAGACCGACGCCACCAGCAACGAGCGGTGGATGCACTACTCATCCACGCCGGCTGGAGACGAGGGTGCGTCCATGCCGACGACGGACGACTGGCACGCGGCGCTGCGGCACCTGATCGACTTGGCTGACGAGTAGCAGACAGCTGCAAGCAATACGGCAGCAAGCTGTGAGCAATACGCGGTCTTGCAGCCCGCTCTCCTTGATCGGCGCAGTGCTGCGTCCAAGTTCTGCTGTTCCTTATGCGCCGATCGTTTCGATTGAGTCCGCGGGCTTGACGCGTGCTTCCACGAGGATTCCGTCGGAGGTGGTGCGGTAGCGGGCATCGAGGGGGCCGAGGGCCCGGAGGCCGGCCCTCTTCCCGCGCTTGATGTCGCTGGTGAGTCCGCGGGCGCCGTGGACGCCGGGGCTCTCGCCGTGCACGTAGATCTTCACGGCGATCCACTCGCCGTGTGCGTCCCGGAGTTGCGCGGCGAGGTCGAGAGTGGGCCTCTTGGCGTGGGCGCGGGGAATCCCGAGCTCATCAGAGCTCACGGGCGCCTCCTCCTGCAGCCGGCGGAGGATCCACCCGGCGGTCGTGGCGTTGAGCTTCGGCCAATCGCGGATCTGCTTGGCGGCGTCGGTGGGGGAGATCTCCTCGAAGCGCATGTCGCGGTCCAAGGCGTAGAACTCCTCCTCGAGGAACGGGTTGCGCCGCCAGGTGCGATCGTTCGCGAGCCAGACGAGCACTGGCCGGTCGCCGGTATCTTCGCGCGCGGCAACCCACGCCTGTGTCTGGTCGTTGCTGACCGCGTAGAACGTCGTCATGGTGTGCCACCTCCGTCTTCTTCATTGTGCGTCGAGCGGTACGGGTTCGGGTAGGTCTTCACTACGAGCGGAACGCCGCCGATGCGGGTGGCGTCCTGTAGGGCTGGGGGAGTGCGGATGGTCGCGGAGCGTTCGATCATGCGCTGGCGGGCGGCGGCGCGTTCCGGGAGCGGCCGGCGCAGATCGCGCTCGATCTCGTAGTCGACGTGGTTCTCATCCTTGATGCGCTGGCTGAGCTCCGAGTGCAGCTGGATCTCGATCGGCCGCCCGGTGCCCTTGCGGACGAGGAGGTGGACGCCCTTGTAGGGGTTCCCGTCGACGTAGGACGTCTCTGCCTGCACCACCGTGTATCCGCGCCGCTGGAGCCGCGTCACGGTCGCGGTCACCGCGGCCGGGAGATGCTCGTGGTCGGCGGTGACGGCCGTGTACCGCAGGACGTCGGTGAGTCGGTCGGAGACCTTGCGGACGGCCTGAGGCTCGTTCGGGTCGATGACGCCGGCGCCGGTCTTCGTCTGCAGCTTGCGGGCGAGCGAGGACGGGCTCTTCATCCGGAACTCGAGGCCCTGGGCGCGTGTACCAGGAGGGAGGGCCTCCAGGAAGTCGCTCGTGGTCGATGCCTCGACGTCTCGCGCTTCGGCGATGACGGCGACGGCCTCGGCGGCGACTGCGGGGGAGTAGGTGTCCCAGAGTGCGGCGGGAGCAGGTTCCGCATGGTCTTGGCGCCATGCCACGTCAGGACGGTCATCGCCAGGCTCCGGGGCCAGGTCGCCGGTAGCCATGCTCTTCAGTCGGCGAGCGTCGCGGCACCGTCTGCCGCCCTCCGCGCACGACAGGCACACGCCTCAGGCGTCCTGATCGGCGAGGAGGGCACGGCTGCGCCGGTACTTCCCCTCCATGCGGGTGCGTGTATCCGGGTCCAGCAGCTCGAGGCGGTCGGGATCCGTGTTCTCGTCGATGTCTGCCTCCTTCAGGCGGCGCGACCACAGGAGCGCGCGGACCCGGGCGAAGTAGTCCTCGGTCGACTCGCCAGGGACCTTGGTGACGGCGACGACGATGTCCACCGCCTCCTGGGGGATGCCTGCGGTGAGCAGATCGTCGGCTGTGACGTCGGTGTCCTCGAGCACGTCGTGCAGCAGAGCCGCGGCCTCTGCCGTTGCCGGCGCGTCCGGGTAGCGCGCGAGCAGCCGGGCAGCCACGGCGATCGGGTGCCGGATGTAGGGCACGCCGGCCTTGTCGACCTGCCCCGCATGGGCGCGGGTGGCGATGTCGCGAGCGAGGTTGACGAGCTCATCACGGTTCATGCGTCCAGGATTGCATGTTCCTGATGCCACCGGAAGAGGGTCGCCCCACAAATATTGTCTGTGCAAGGCCGTTGGGTAGGCTGGACGCATGACTGCTGACCTCGAGAACCTTCGTGAAGAACTGCGCAAGATGGCGGCCGAGATCGACCGCCTCCACGAACTCCGCACGCAGCGCTTTCACCTCGCCGACCGCGCACACGAGGCCGGCCTCACGTGGAACGAGATCGCGATCCTGTTGAACATGACGCAGAACGGCCTCATCGCCGCGCAGACCAACATGCGGGCGAAGCTCGCCGCTGGGGACACCGCCGGCACTGATGGCATTGACCCGTCCGCGGCACCCGCTCCGCAGGCGTAGGTCGCGCCCGGACGGGGTTCCCGTATTGCTGCCAGCTTGCTCGCGTATTGCTCAGAGCTTGCTCGCGTATTGCAGCTCGCATAGGATGGACATGTCAGGAAGGGGTGCCGCATGAGCGACATCGACTATCGCCCGCACGGGTGGACGCCGAAGGATGTGCCCACCATCTGGGTCGACCACACGACCGGTCAGGGTGTGACCAGCGACGGCACGAGCGTGAAGCCGAAGATCGGTCAGCGCCGGAAGAACCCGAACTTGACCGACCTGCTCGACACAGCGGCCAGCTACGGGGCGACGCGCATCATGCTCAGCGGCCGCGTCCCGGAGCCGGCTCCTGGCGTGCGGCACTGGCTGTACGTGCAGACGCCAGGTTGGACGCCCGGCACGCACTGGATCGGGGCGGGGGTTCCCCCCACCGGGCGCTTCCAGCACGCGACGACCGGGCACAAGGTCGAGGTGCGCACCGTGGCGGAGTGGTTCGGCGACCTTCCCCTCACGCCGGCGCAGGCCCGCTTGACCTGGGACACGTTGGCAGCTGTCATCGCGTCCGTCGATGAGCGCGCCCGCCTGATGCTCAGCCCTGCCGCCACCGGCACGAACCTGTGGGCCTGGTCGCTACCGAAGAACGTGAACCCGGTCCCCATCTCGGAAGAGATCGACGAGGAGCAGCACCGCACCAGCGGCCAGCACCACTACGAGCACCTCGTCGCCGGCCCCAGCTTCGAGGAGCACGAGGACTGCGTGCCGATGATCGACCCCGTCAAGACCCGGAAGATCTCGACGTTCGCCCACGTCGACGGCCGCTTCATGTACGCGGCCCTCTGCCGCGAGCTGGGCATCGGCCCTGCAGTCCGGCTGAACAGGTCGGCCGCCTACGAACTCATGACGACGAATCCGTACGCGCGCGCCAGGTACCACGTGCGCTTCACCGTGCCGGCCGACTGGAGGCATGTCGGGATCCTCGGGATGCGGCACTTCCGCGTCGAGGACGGCTGGTACTACCCGAATCGTCCAGGCGCGACGGGGGAGACCTGGGCGGATGCCGCCGAGATCTCCGTGGCGCTCAACGCCGGCTGGCTGATCGATCCCCTCGAGGCGATCGTGTTCCAGAAGGCCAAGCCGCTGGACACCTTCGCCGAGCGCATGATCAGGGCTCGGGACCGCGTCACGCAGAACCCGGAGATCCCGGTGCCGATGCAGCGTGCCCTGAGCACGGCGCTGCGCTCGATCATGATCTACACGATCGGTGCGTTGGCGTCCTCGGGCCGCGAGCAGACGCGCGTGGTCACCAACCCGATGGAGATCCCGCCGGAGTTCCAGCGCAGCGTCCAGCGTCACGGTGAGCTCTACATCTTCCGCGTGCCCAGCACGATCAACACCCGCACGCAGCGGATGTACCACCCCGAGCTCGCCTGGCAGATCTGGGGCCGTGGACGTGCGCGTGTACTCGACGCTCCCACCGCCTTCGGGAACCACACCGGCGGCGCGCTCAAGCTGGCCCCGCACACGCTCATCGGTATCAACGGTGACGCGCTCTACACGACGCACGTGCCGCAGTGGAGCCTTCCCCAGGAGCACGATGGCGGCGACGACGGCAAGACCGGCCGCTTGCGCCTGGTGAGCGTCATCGAAGGCTCCTTCAACACCCCGGCCACGCTAGATGCACGCACCGCCCTGCGCGCGCGAGCCGACAGGGTCGGACCCGCGGGCGCGTGGGCGCCGCGTGTGTCGGAGGCGGACTGATGGCCGAGGACACACGCTCTGCTCTGGAGCTCGTGCAGACGCTTCGGGGCCGCGGCGTGACCACGGCGGAGATCGCCGCGGAGCTGCAGCGAAGCCCTCGCATGGTGCGGAAGATCCTGAACGGCGAGACCAGCGGTGGCGTGTATCGGGCGACGCTGCTCGAGCTGGCCGATACCGGACGCGCGACGACGGTGCCTCCGCGGCGCCGGACCCGGGACAACACCCTCGTGCCCGTGCGCACGAAGAGGGGCGCCGCGACTAAGAGCGCACCGCCAGTGGACACGGGCGGGCGCTACACCTCGGCCAAGCAGGGCGGCCGGCTGCGGTCGACCACCTACCTCGCCGGCGGCGGCCGCCAGCACGAGCTGAACATCCCGAAGAGCAAGGACGCCAAGGGTCGCGCCACCGCGGACCGGGAGATCCTCGACCGCGTCCGCGCTGCGGCTCGTGGTCAGGCCCGCGATACCCAGAAGCTCATCAGGACCCGCCTCACGTACGCGAACGGCCGCGTCATGGAGGTCAACGACTACAACGCCTCCACGATGCTGCAGCGCATCAATGAGGCCAACGGGAACGCCCTCGCGTGGCTCAGCGCCGAGTCCGCTCAGCGGTACACGAACCTCGACGTCACCTCGACGCCCATCACGGGCGTGACGATGACGGTGTACGAGAAGGCCAAGACGCCCGGGTACTTCCGCGAGCAGGCCCGCGGCCGCACGCGTCGCACCCGGACCCCCACTCCTCCACGATCTTCATGACACGCACAAACTGCAATACGCGAGCAAGCTCTGAGCTGTACAGTAGCAAGCACTTAGAAAGGTGTGATCGATGACTTCACCCGTCAGCACCACCCCGCCCGACGTCCGCCCTCTCGACGCACCGCTGCGGCTCACCGTCGGCTGCCTCAAGGGTGGCGTCGGCCGCTCCACGACCTCCGTCGAACTCGCCCTCGCCCTCCAGCGGCGCACCGGTCAGCAGGTCACTCTGATCGACGCGGACAGCACGAACGGCACCACGCTCGACTGGAGCGAGCTCGCCGGCGAGGAGTGGCCGGCGTCCATCACGGTTGTCTACTGGGCGTCGCAGCACCTCGCGAAGCGCGTGAAGGACTACAACCCCACCAGCCACCTCATCATCGACACCGGCCCTCACGATCCGGTGATCCTGCGCCAGGCCCTCGCCGTCACCGACCACCTCATCGTGCCGGTGGGACCGACGCCCGGGGACATCTCGCGCATGCAGTCCACGATCGACGCTGCGGCCGAGGTCGGTGTCATGCGCCCGCACCTGGAGCTGTCGGTGCTCATCACCCGCACACGGGAGAACACGATCAGCCTGCGCACCTCGCGTGAGGGCCTGAAGGCCCAAGGCATGCGTGTATTCGACACGCACGTCCCCTTCAAGGAGCTGTACAGCCAGGCGATGGGCACCGTGCCCCGGGATCTGGGCGTGTACCCGGCCGTGCTCGAGGAGATCATCGCCGGCCCGAGCGCTGACGACGACACCACGCATGACGCAGCGGCCACCGAGCCCGTGGACACGGAGGACGAGAAGTGACGAACGCACGAGGGGCGGACTGGACGAAGCTCGCGTCCCACAAGACGAGCGTCTCGAGGGAGCAGATCGAGGAGGAGGACAGGCAGATCACGGCGATCTCGGGTGCCCCAGAGGCGCTGGAGCAGCCTCGTGTGGTCGCGCCTGAGCGGAAGGCGGTGACGTACCGGTTCCGGTTCGACGTGCTGGCGCTGATCGAGCTCGAGGTGCAGGCGGCGAAGGAGCGCGGAGAGCGGACGTTCAAGGACACCATCGTGATCCAGGCGATCCGGGCGACGTACGGCAGGAAGCACTCCGCTGAGGCGGTGAGCGCGATGGCCGACAAGCTGGCCGCCGAGTTCGCGGCTGAGGAGGAGAAGAAGGCCTCGAAGAGGCGCCCCGCCTCGTAGCGCCCTCCTCACGCAGCATGACGGTGCCCCTGGTCGAGTCGGCCGGGGGCACCGTCATGTCCGGACGCCGTGGGGCGAGCTTGCAGGCGGCATGCCCGGGTGTTGCCAGCGGCCAGCGGCGAGCAAGTCGGCAGCCAGCTGCGAGCAAGCCAGGAGCAAGTCGCCAGCAATATTTCTTGACATCCCCGGTAGGCTTGGTCGGGAGGCTCGCCCGAAGGGTGAAGCGGACCGACCAACCCTTCCAGGGCTCTCCTTCAATACACCCGCCCATGGAAGGCGCCACCAGCAGCCAGCTCAGAGCTTGCTCGCGTGTTGCTGGCAGCAAGGCCACGGCCGTCCTGCCCGATCACTGCCGTTCGATCGCGGCGGAGTCCTGTCTCCGGCCACCGGCGCTCCGGGTGCGTGGATGCGACGACGTCTCACGGGCGCTGCATCAACCAGGCCAGCATCGTGCCCTGGGCCGGCTGCAGTCGGTGGTGGTCACCGACGGCGTCTGACCGTCCGTGCGCGTCAGCGCGACCTTCACGCCCGCGGCGGGCGCGAACGCGGCTGTGATGGGCATGCCACCTGGAGTACCCGCCGGCGTCTACGCCCGGGCAGGGGCCGAGGGGGACACCGTGCGCCGGGATGAAGTTCGGCGAGGGGAGAAGTCACGGCGCATCTGGGCCAGGACGGCGTCGATGGCGTCCTGCTCCTCGCGCAGCTTGGCGCGTACGCGGGCCTCCTCCGCTCGGGCCTCCGCGGCCGCGGCACGGCGTTCGTCTGCCTGCGCCTTCTCACGCGCCCAGCGCGCGTCGCGCTCCTCGAGGATCTCGGCGCCGGGAGACAGGACCTCTGGGCGTCCGTCGACGGAGGATGCCGGCCTGTCCCGGTAGAACGCGATCTGGGCGCGGACCCAGGCATGCCCGTTCAGCCACGCGAGTCCGTCGCGCAGCCGCATCCCCGGGCGGTACCGCAGAACGTCCAAGATCTCGGCGGCGGACATGGTCTCGTTGATGTGGGCAGCCTCGAGGGTGCGATACAGGCCTTCGATCGACCGGCCTTGCGTGAACCGACCCAGTACCCGACCCGTTCGGGCGGCAGCCTCGTCGACGGCATCGAGCTCCGCGGCAAGCCGGCGGAATGCCAATGTGCGTACGGGCGCCGGCTTGGCACCGGGTCGGGGATGACTTCTTCGCTGCATCGGCCGCGTAGCGGCGGTCGAGCGCGCTCCTGCGCGCCTTGGTGAGGTCTTAAGGGGGTGAGATGTAGAAGAAGAAGTGCTGGTGCTAGGTAGGGTGACAATCCGCTTCTGAGCGAGCTCGCGGGACACCGTCAGCGCCCGGACCGAGCCCGCACCGAACTGGTTCCCGTTGTGCAACGCCTTCGCCTCGACGCGCTCCTGCTCGTTGAGGCGCCGGCCCGCCACGAGGACGACCACGAGCCCCAGCGCTTCCAGGATCCGCGAGGACCGCTGCACCGTACGGACGTCACAGCCCACGCGAGCGCTCACGGTGGCGTTGGTGACCGTCACGCAGCGTCCGGTCTCGTAGTCGGCCGCGTCGGCGAGCACCTGGAGGACGCCCTCGAGCTTCGAAGCGGATGCCGTCCGCGATCCGGTGAACGTCGCGCGGATGGCGAGACCCTCCTCGGAGTGGATTCTCGCGACAGCCAGAGCCAGGAACTCAGCCTTGCTCCACCATGCCGGCACGCGGGCGTAGGCACCCTCGGGGACCGGCAGTGACCACGACGTCGACGGCCGCTCAGGAGCCCCAGGAGGGTTCGTCTCCCGGTGCACCTCGGCGCGCTGGAAGTCGTCCCACCGTGCCGCCAACGCGGGCGACCCGTCCGGCGGCAAGCTCACATATTGCTCGGAGCTTGCTGTCGTGTTGCTGGTGGCAACACGCCGTGTTGCGGCCGTGTTGCTGCCTGCAACACGCGGTGTTGCAGGGTCAGGAAGCGAAATCGGGGTGAACTGGGGCGCGGCAGACCCAAAATGGGCATGCGGAACTCCCAGCAGTGGGGTTACGATGTGAACACCTCCTCGGTACTCCGGGGTGGTACGACAAAGCCCCGGCTGACTACCGGTGCTGAGTTGGAAGAGTTCGGAACCTCGTGGCCGCCAAGCAACAGAAGGTTCAGAACCAGAGCTTTAGGCCCCTCGCGCAAGCGGGGGGCCTTCCTCGTTAAGCCGAGTCGATAGGCAACTCCCCATCGTTCGTCGGAACGGGACGTGTCCACCACGTCGGTACGCCGCGATCGTCGATCTCCAGATGAGTGACCATCTCGTCCACGAACTCGGACGCCGACATGTGCAGATGATCTGCCAGCTTCTCGATGCGGTCCTTGGAGGACTGCTCGATCAGCCAACCGGGGCGCGCAGGCTCCGCCATGGAGTCGCGGGGACGGCGGTAGGAGGACATAAGGCCCACTTAACCGTGCATGCACATATAAGTCCAGGCCATCACCTTGGGCGTGTCGGGTCTTCAGGCCACTCACGAGACGCCGGCGTCGGGTAGACGCACCACCAGAGGCTCGGATCCGGGCACGGAAAGCGACCCAGGCTCACCGGTCGCGAAGTCCCGGTAGGAGATCTCGACGTCGCCCTCATCGTCCAGCCCGACCTCGAGAAAGTCGATGAGGCCCCAGCTGTCACTGCCCTCGTCGACGAGCACGAGCGCGCCCTCGTGCTCAAAGGTGCCATCGTCGCCGAGGAGGTCGTCGATGCCGGTTTCCTGGGCGGGGCTGTAGCCGGCGAAGAGCTCGTCCTCATCGGGGATCTCCGGCTCCTCGTTGTCGGTCGTGATCCGCTCCAGCACGGCTACCTTCGAGGAGGACTCGAAGACCCCCGCCATCCTCCGCTTCGGCGCCGCGTCGGCCGCGGACACGGTGGTGATCCGCGCGTCCATGTAGTCGTTGAAGTTGGGGGCGTCCTTGTCGTCCTTGCCGTCGAGATCGACCCAGTCGCCGGTGTCCTCGGGGTCGATGATCCGCATGTTCTCGTGCAGTCGCACCTTCGGCTGGAGCTGCTCGATGATCTGCAGGTCGTTGGGGAAGACCCACACGTCGGGGTTCTCGGGGTCGGTCTGGTAGGGGTCGGGCGTCCAGTAGGCCTGGACTTCGACGGGGACGCCGTCGCGGTTGACGGCCATGCCGCGACCCTTGGCGTTGAGGGGGATGGTGACGCCGGTGGAGAAGGAGTCCCACATCATCTTCGCGGCGTCGGGGGAGAGGCGGCCGAAGCTCATGCGGAAGTTGAAGTTGTCGCGCATGTCACCGGTGAGGAACTCGGCGTCGGGGCGCTGGAGGCCGAGCATCAGGTGCATGCGGGCCTTGCGGGCGAGGCTGACGAAGTCGGAGATCTCGTTCAGCGTGGCCGGGACGGTGCTGGCACCCTTGGGCTTCACGGTGCGGTACCAGGCGGTCACCGCGTTGCGGAACGTCTTGTACTCGTCGATGACGAACAGGACGGGCTCGAAGTCCTCGAGCTTGACCAGGCCGGCTTCGTACTGCTCGAAGCGGCGCTGCATCATCTCGTACATCTCGTGCGCGACTCGGGCTTGGTGGTCGACGCGGCCGGCGAGTAGTTGCACGTTCGGGTGGGAGCGGAGCCCGAGGAGCTCGATGCGCTTGCCGTCGATGCCCCAGACCTTCCAACCGCATGCGGCGAGATACATGACGATGTTCAGCAGGGCGACGGTCTTGCCCTTGCCGGTCTTCCCGGTGACGATCCCGTGGGGGTCGTCCTTCGGCTTCCAGACGATCGTGTTGCCGTCCTCGTCGATCGCCACGGGCACTTCGAGCTCGTCGTAGGTCTTGAGCGGGTCGACCACGTCGGGCGCGATGTTGGGGTTCGGGATGTAGGTCTTCAGCTGCGGTCGGAGCTCGAGGCGAACGGTGTCGTTCTGGAGGTCCCAGAACGCACGCCACCGACCGTGCAACATGGCCGAGATCTGCGTCTCGATCCGTGCTCGCAGGGCTGCGGAGGCCAGGCGGTGGCTGACCTCGAACGTGACCGTGATCTCGCGCAGCTCCCCGCTGTCGGCGAAGCGGGTCTTGCAGGTGCTGTCGGCGCCGAAGATCTTCGACGTCAGGGTCTTCACGCGTTCGATCTGCACGTCCGTGTTCGACTCGGCTGCCGAGTCGAGGCGGGTGAGTACGAGGATGCCTTTCCGGTCGTCCTGACGCGTGGCCCGGTACCTGGTGCCGAAGAGCCTCTTCGCCAGGCGCCGGGCCTCCGCGACGATCTGCGGCGCGCTCTCGTCGGCGAGCGGGTTGAACCGGATCTTGATCCTCTTCGGGGTGCCGATCCACCCGCCTCGCCAGCCCGAGACCGTGAGGTGCTTACGGTCGGGGGCTGGCCAGCCGAGCTGCGGGGACAGCTTGAGGAGGTACATGTCGGCCAGCTCCAGGCGGCGGCGGTGCTGGCAGTTCAGAGCGATGGCGCCGGCAGACGTCAGCAGGGTGCCCGTCACGGCGCCCGTGACGAGGCCGGGGTTGTCGGTCACCATCCCCGCGCCGACCGCGATGGTGCCCACGGCTCCCAGGGTGAGCACGGGCGTGCTCCATCCTGGGATGCGGGGCAGCGGTGAGTAGGAGACCGGGCCGGAGTTCACGAGCGGGTCCGGTCGTCCGTGCGGGCCGCCCGGCGGCGCAGGACGGTCACGGTGAGGAGCACGAACAGCAGCACAGCGCCGGCGACCAGCACGGTGCGTCCCAGATCGAGCCCGGCGCCGACGCCGATCGGGACCACGACGTCGTGGTCGACGAGCACCTGCGCGGTCACGAGGGCCTGCTGCACCTGGGGCAGCAGATGTGCGAGGAGGGGCGGCAGGATGAGGACGGCGGCTCCGCACATGATGATCCAGTCCATGAAGCTGTGGCTACTGCTGCCGTTGCGCATGAGATGTCCTTTCGCTGGTGCTCTCACCTAGAAGGGGTGGTCTGGGAGGGGCCGAGTGGGTCAGATCCGTCACGGGATCTCCGACGTGGGCCGGAACGTCTGGGATGCCCAGGTCACGGGGGAGACGTAGCGGCCGGTGGCGGCCTGGTACTGCCCGCCAGTAGGAGTCCCGGCGACGGTGCCGCCGGAGAACGCGTGAAGGCACCACTGCAGGCCGCTGCCTGGATGGATCGCCGTCGAGGACGCGGAGAGACCGGAGCAGCCGCGCGAGGACACCGTTCCGGTCGACGGGAGGGGATCGCTGCCGGGCCGGACGGCGATGCTGAACCGGGCCAGGTCGCCGGCGCTCAGCGAGCTGGCGGAGGTCGGGGCGCCGTCCGCCGTGGCGATGCTGAGCACCGTGAGGGTGGCAGGCATCGCGTACACCGTGGTGAACCCCGTCGCCGCCGGCACAGCGGCGACCACCGCGGCCGCATCGGATGGTGCGAGCTCGGCGAGCTCCTGCAGGGTGACCCGGGCGTAGACGATGTCGCCGCTTCCCGTGTTGAGCGTCACCGTGGCCGGCAACCCCACGGAGATCTCCGATCCGGCTGCCGTCAAGGCGTCGGGGCCGAGTGCGGCCGGCGCAGCGGGCGCCGGCGCGGTGCCGGATGTCGCCACGGGCACCGGGACAGGTGCCGTCTCCGACGGGGATGACTCCGCGGACGGAGCGTCATGCGCATGCGGACCGAGGAGCCATGCCCCGCCCGCGCCGAGGAGAGCGGCGACGGTGAGAGCCGCGGCGATCAGGAGACGAGGACGTGATCGCATCGTCACCAGCTCCCGGAGCCCAAGGCGTTGACCCGGTAGAACGTGGGCCCTGCACCGCCGATCGTGAAGTCGTAGCTCTTGGCGTGCTCGAGCTTGCGACCCCAGTCCGGAGAGTGGATCAGCCCGCCGTTGCCGTCGTAGATCCCGATGTGGTGACCTACCCACGCCACGAGGTCCCCGGCCTGAGCCTGGGAGGCCGGGATCTGAGTCGCCATCGCCAGCTGCCCGCTCACGACCGTGCTCGGCAGATCGATGCCGAGCACCTGGTGGTAGACGTAGTAGACGAACCCCGTGCAGCACCAGCCGGCGGTCGGGCTTCCGGAGCTCCCGCACGCACCGGAGTAGGGCACCTTCCCGACGAACTGCTCGGCGTACGTGACGAGGTCCTGCCCGGTCTTCCCGTTGGGGGCCTTCCACGACCCGCCGCCGCCGACGGTGTCCGTGGTGCAGCTGACCTTGCCGGCACCGCCGGCGGACATGAGCTCGTCGGCGGCCTTATCCCATCGCGCGTACGCGCTCGGAGTCGCAGACACCTGCACTGCTTGAGCGGCATCGGTCGGGGCCATCTGCTGCCAGTCGGGCACGTCGAGCAGGCCGCGCGGCGAGCCGTTGTTCGGGCCGGCCGGGCCGCCGAAGAACGCCTTGGCGGCGTACTCGGGGTGCATCAGCTCCTCAACGGTTCCCCACCCGGCGCTCGGCCTCTGCTGGAACATGTTCACGGAGTCGTGGTCGTGTCCGGTGTCGTCATGCGGGTACGCCAGCGAAGCCTGCACGGTCGTGTTGGCGAGGTTCCGCAGGGTCGATTCCTGCAGCGCCACCATCAAGGCCACCTTGAGCCCCGCGGGGGGCACGTTCATCGACTGACCGACTGAGATGATCGTCGCCGCATTCTGCAGCTGGCCGGCGGACAGCTCGATGCTGCTGGTCGACGTTCGCGTGGGCACGGTCAGCTTCGTCAAGGCGGTCGACGGTGCCCCTCCGCGTCCGCCACAAGAGGTCACGTGCCCGCCTCCGCCGGCCGCTCCGCTGACCATCTCCATCGTCAGCATCAGAAGGCTCCCGAAGAGCGCGCAGGGCACCACGAGTGCCGTAGCGACGATAGAGAGCAGCCATCCCCGCTTCATGGCGTCAGCTCCCGCATGGCCGCGCGCTTGAGGGAGTCGCGCAGAGGATCGACCCGGGCATTCCGGGGTGGCCGAACGACTGTCGCTCGGTAGGTCCGTGCCGTGGGCGAGGCGGCGGGAGCGACACGGCCTGTCCCGTCGGGACCGACGACGATCTGCCGACCGAACGGGATGGTGGCGTGAGGCGCCGCCTGGCTCAACTCGCGGGGAAGGTCACGGTCCCGCGAGGGGCGTTGTGCGCCCTGTTCGGGTACGACCAGGTGCCGCTGGAGCACCTGGGTCCCAGCCATGTGCGCGAGCTTCACCGCGACGGACGAGGAACCTCCGGAGGCGGCGCTCAGAGCGAGCTGAGCGGCGGTACCTACGCCCCCGAGCGCCGCGCTGACGGCACCGCCGCCGCTGTGGCCATTCGGCGCCGGAACCGGACTCGCCGTGAAGTGACCAGCGTCCCGCGGCTCAGGGCCTGCGACACCAGGCATCTGCGTGCGCCGCGCAAACCACATGCCCCACGGGGAGGTCTCCGGCGCCGGTGCTTGGGGCCTCGGGATGAAACGCTCGGCCGCGCGGAGGGCCTCCTTCGCCAGAGGCCGGTTGCGCGGCGCGGACGCACGGCCGAAACCGAGACGAGCGAGCCTCTTGGCGAGCGAATCTCCCGCCTTGTGCACCCGGTGCCTGATGTAGACCAGCATGATCAGCAGCGCCGTGACGACCGTGCTGATCAGGGACGTCTGGCCGAGGATGTTCATCCCGGCTGCGCTCGCACTCGTGAGCATGCTGACCAGGATCTTGAGGTAGGCGGCGAGCAGGATCACGGAGGCACCGACGAACATGGCCGCGAGGTACATGCCGAACAGCGACTTCCACAGCGCCTCCCGAGCCACACCGGGCGCCACGGCGGCGTACACCGCCCCGGTCAGCTTGAGCGCCTGGTAGAGGGCGTAGATCACCGTCCCGAACAGGATCAAGGCGAAGCCGACGCCCAGCGTCATGAGGATGGTGGATCCACTCGCGATCGTGAGCACGGTGAAGATCTGTCCAAAGTTGGGGTTGGTCACGTACTTCCCGGCACCGCTGTCACACGATCCGACCGCGTCACGGACGCTCGTCGACGACGAGTCGATCGGATTCGCGGCCGTCATCTGCGTGGTGAAGACGTCGTCGCAGGGGCCCGTGAGCTCCTTCCCGAACGCGATGACCTGCGCAGGTCGGCGCACGAAGACGTCGACAAGCTGGCTGGTGATCGTGCTGGAGAGGACCTTCGCCGCGTCGTCGGGGGTCGGGTCGGCGGTCGAGATCTTCCCGTCGTCGGAGGCCACGCTGGCGGCGAGGTTCCCTCCCCACGACCGAGACCAGTGGAGTACCCCGGTGTCGCCGGTGAGGGTTCCCACGGGGTTGGCGAGGATGCCGACAGCCATCACCGCGCAGATGATCGAGATCAGGAACTCGAATCCGCCGGCGGCGTAGCGGCCGGACATGAAGACCATGCCGGCGACGAACGCGGTGAGCACGAGCGCGAACGGGATCCAACCGATGCCGCTCATGAACTGCTGCAGCGTCGTGGAGATCCCGCTGATGGGCGTCGCCAGCCAGCCGACCCAGGAGAACTCCAGCAGCCACTGGAAGAGCCAGAGCACCCAGGCGATGGTGCCCACGATGGGCGTCCAGATGAAGTCGATGATGTTCGACAGGAAGGACTTCTGCATCGTCCAGGCGTCCCCTCGGTCCAGGGGCAAGATCGCGTAGTGGGTGAGGCTCACACCGTGCGAATCCGACACGGCATTCGGCGGCAGCCACGGCAGGGTCACGTCCCCGTCGCCGTCCGCGTAGGCGGAGGGGGTGCCCAGGTAGGCCATGACCAGCCAGCCGGCGATGAGGGCGAAGACCACGCTGCGCCGGGGGTGAGTGAGCACCCACCGCTGCAGGAGCCGGACGCGGTAGCGAGCGGTGCGGTACGCCGTGGCGAGGTGAGCGGCGATCACGACGCGACCTTCTCTCGATCGCCGCGCATGCCCGGGGTCGAGAGCGTCGCCTTCCGGCGCTCCGGCCGCAGCGACACGGTCTTGCGGATCTTGCCCATCCGGCCCTGTGCGTCGCGCATCAGGCCTTCGCCGCGGCGCTCCGCGGGGACCGTGTTGTCGGGCCCGAGGGGGGAGAGGTCCTCGGTGACCGTCTTGACCAGCTCCTCGTCGGTGCCGAAGTCCTTGTGGAACCACTCGAGGTTCGTGATGGCGAGGTCGGTGTCGGTCTGCCTCATCAAGATGCGGTTCTTGATCAGTCCTCGACTGATTTCGTCGCCGAAGTCGCGTGCATCCTGGCTGGCCACCAGGACGGGCGCCATGTGCTTCCGGCCATCGCGATAGAAGGTCAGAAGCTCCTGAGCTCCTTCGATGGAGGCGGTGACGTGGAAGCACTCGTCGACGACGAACAGGGTGAGGACGTCCTTGTTCCCGAAGCAGATCTCGCGAGCGATGCTGATCAGTAGCGCGTACATGGCGCGCCCGAAGAGCTTGGGGAGTCCCATCTCGCGGAAGAGGTCGGGATTGGTGAGCTCGTGTGCTTCCGGGAGCGCAACGCCGTGGGTGAGGAACACGATCCCCCGGGAAGTGAGATCCAGGGGCTTGAGATCTCCGTCGAACAGGACCGCGCCGTACTGTTTGTTCGCGTAGAGACCCATCAGACCGGCGAGTCTCTTGGCCTCAGCGTTCGTCGTGGCCAGGCCTCGGACGTGCTCGAGCAGCGCGCCGGCGTCGGTGAGCTGGTGCTTGACGGCGTACTCCGGCGCCAGGAGCTCGGAGAGCAGCACACCGCCGTCAGAGCGGGCGGGCACGCCCAGCAGCGCGGAGAGCAGCGTCTGCATGTGCGATGCGCCCACGACAGGGCCGAAGACCCGTAGCGGGTCCAGCGAGAACTCCGGCTCCGTCAGATCGACGATCGAGGTGTGCTCGGGATCCAGCGACCGAGCGAAGGTGCCGTACTCGCAGGAAGCGGTCCTATCGATGGCGACGAAGATGCCGCCCCGATCGTGCACGGCGCCGATGGTGTCCTTGAGGACGATGGTCTTGCCGGCGCCAGGCTCAGCTGCCACACCCATCGAGCCGGAAACGTCTCCCTGGATCTGGCCCTCGAGGTTCAGGAACACCGGCCGGGCGGTGCCGGACGTGGTGTTCTCGGCGAACAGCAACCCCTTGTCGTCACCGAGGTCCGACGACGTGATCGGCACCAGGGTGGAGAAGTCGTGACCGGTGGTGATCTCGGTGAACTCCTTCACCTGCCGCTCCGTGGGCACCCCGGGCCACATCGCCCACCACAGGGCTTCCTGGGCGCCTAGCGGCACCTCGAGAGGGAAGTCCAAGTTCTTGAAGTCCTTCCGGAGGAACTCCGCCTTGTCGCGTGCTTCCTCCGGAGTGGCGCCGCCGACCGCGATGATGAGCGTGCCCTGGACCTCCACCTCCTTCTCGCTACTGCCCAGCGCGGAGTGGTAGCTCTGCAGGGTCATCGCCGCCTCGTCGAGCTCCCCGCCCCACCGGTGATCGCGGCCGTGCCCTCTTGCTGCTCCAGCTGGTCAGAGAGGTTGGCCTCGGTCCGCTTGTTGCGGTGCCTCGCGGCGAGTGCGGGTGAAGTGCGAAGACGCCACGCCCAGTCCGCGTCGACGCCGAGCTGGTCGATACGGTTCATCCACTTGGCGTCCTCGTCCCACCCGCCCTTCGGCGATCCGCTCAGCGCGAGCATGACCTGGTACGAGGTGATGTCGTCGCGCAGGTTCGTGACCTTGAGGAAGCGGCGGTTCAGCGGGTCGAAGCGTGCGCCTTTGTTGGCCCGGTCGGACTGACCGGCCTCATCGAGAAGCGGGTGAGGGAAGACGCTGCTCGGGCGGACGGGGGACGACGCCTGCCGGCGGAAGCGGGTGGCCACACCGCGGGCAGGCGAGCCCGTAGGCATCGGAGCCGCAAGGTCGATCTGCAGCCCGCGGTTCTGCGCATGCGCCGCGATCCAGACCTGCTCCGCGACTGTGGCCCGGTGCGCCTTGAACGCGTCGGGCAGCTGCTCTTCGATCTTCCCGGCCGCCTGCAGCGCGTCCGTGATCTCGTGCGCCGACGGAGGTCGCAGCGGCAACGCGAGCATCTCCCGCGCAGAGGTGTCGGCCTGTCGGGCGGCGACGCGGAGCTCGTTCTTCAAGCCCCCGGTGCGTAGCGGGACGGCGAGCCAGAACTCCCGGCGGCCAAGTGCACGCTCGGCCAGGCTGTCGAGCGTCAGCATCGCCTCCTCTGCCCATCCACGGTGCTCGAGGATGTTCACCCCGTCGAGCATCTGGTTCACGAGCGTGACGGGGTCCATATCCGCGGTCAGCCCCAGCAGCAGCGACTCACCATGGAAGGACTGGATGAGGGCGCGGTGCGCATGCACCGACTCCTTGGTCTTCTCGGATGTGCCGAAGCCCTTGGGCAAGCCCTGCAGTCGCCACGTGGCCCATACGGTGCCGTGCCGCGTCCACATCAGGTGTTCGGTCATCGCGATGGCGGGAACGCGCATCATGAGTTTTCCTTTCGTCGGGCCTGATCCAGCAGGCGCTCGAGCCCGGTCCCGTACGACGAACGAGGGACGAGCGGAATGACGTTGTCGGGAAGCCCCTCGGTCGCCTCCGATGAAGGCGAAGGAGCGTCCGCCGGGTCGGCCGCGGCTACGAGGACGGGCGCTGCCGAATGCACGACGGAACTAGGGCCAGACTCCGCAGCGGGCTCGTGCGCCTCTACAGACGACTCGATGTCATCTGCGGGGTGTTCGAGCAGCCCGTCGCCGAGCAACACGGCCCCTCCCGCCACATGAGGCGGCGCCAACCGGAAAATGCGGCCCCGGTACGTGCCGTGGCCTGGTGCGGTCAGCGCGGTCATGGAGTCCATGAGCAGATTCGGGAGCTTCCGCTTCGTGGACGGGATCCGGCCCGATAACCAGGTCGCGGCGGCAGTGACCAACACGAGTGTGAAGAGCTGTGCCAAGGGGATCTGCGAGCCACCCCACAGCCAGCGCGTGTTCCACCCGATGACGAAAACCAGGCTGCCGACGACGAGCTGCACGATGCGGTACGGACCCCCCGGAATGCGACCACCATTCGGCCACTTCCCGAGCAAGATCGGAATACGCCGCGCGCTCGTGTAGAACCTTGCTACTCGCGAAGCGTTCTGCAGATCAGACACAGCGACTCAGACCAACGACGCAGGCGGTTCAGGCGTCACGAGAACAATGCTCGCCGTAGTGTTGACCTGCCCCGAAACCTGCTTCTGAAACCAGTCGGCTCCACCGTTGACCGCCCACAGGAATACACCAACGACGAGAACGCCGCTCAGCACGGCTGCCATACCCAGACCTTTGTCGTAAGCGATCTTCGCGAGAAAGATGATGCCAGCGACGCCTGCGGCCTTGAGGAGGAGCTGCTGAAACTGCGTGAGCTGGTCCGACGCGGTGGCCATGATTCCGGCAGCGAGAACCTGGGGGTCAGCGGCGTTGGCGAGAACGGACGGGTCGGTGACGGTGAGAAGAAGTGCGGACATGACTACTTTCCTTCCGAGCTGCTAGCACCGGTTGGTGCAGGGGTGGGGGTGGCATTGGGCGTGGTAGAGACCTTCGGCGCCGCCTCGATGGCGGAGACTTCCCATCGGTTCGCGCGCGCGGTCAGCGTCAGTGCGTATGTGGCGGTCAGGGTCTGGCTGACTGCGTTCTGAGTCGTGATCGTGGCGAGAACTGCGGCGGTGGAGCCGTCCTGCGGCTTGGCCACGGGCTTGGCGTCCGCAGTGATGGAGACGGGCGTGAGAGCTGTGTACGGCGCCGGCGTGATCGCGCTGATACCCGCATTAGGAGACGTATAAGGCTCGACGGCTCCTTGTCCCGTGAGATAGGAGGTGAGGAACGACATCACGCTGCCTCCAAGCGGATCCGCCGTCGAAACCGACGCTGGGTAGTCCGTTGGCGGCGCATTGGTCGTCGAACCCGGCCCAGCGACCGGCGCGGGAAGAGTGAGGGCGGCGAGCGTGCTCCCGGAAGTGCTCACAGCGACCTGGAAATACCGCCGCGGCCAGGATGGTGCCTTCTTGGAATCGGACAGTTGCTCGTCCTTCACGTCGGCGGCGACCACGACCGTCATGAGATCCCCGGCGGTGGACGGCGTGAGAGATGCGACGGCGATGTTGCGGTACTCGAACGGTGTCGTCGACAGGCTCAGCGTCGAGCCGGCGAAGTAGTTGCTCAGCGAGGCGCTGTCGTCACGGGTTGAGCTCAGCCATGCGCCGACGTAGCCGACGGCGTACCCGCCGGCAGACTGCTGCGTTGTGCTCAACGCCGCTTCGGCCTGCGCCGGAGCGCTCTGTACCGGTGCGCTGGACGTGAACATCTGCGCACCGAGAGCGACCGGCCCACACACGACAGCGATCCCGACCAGCGCAGAGACCCCCCGGGCACCCAGAGCTGATCCGTTGGTCCACTTCGCGGACGACGGCGTCGGCGCCTTCGGCGTGGCGCCGAGCGCGGGCGCGGGCGGAGGCGTGGGCTGCCCGGACGGTGCCGAGTTCTTCTTCAGGAGCTTCATCGGTCACTCCACCTCCGGGGCCCCACGGAGGGCACGGGCGCGCTGAGTGGCGGCGCGGTAGGTGTCGGACTTGAACCAGCCGAGGACCCTGCTGCGGGTCGTCGGGCTGAACGGGTCCTCGTGGAGGTCGAGGGCGATCTCCTCGGCTTGGTCCTTCGCGGCGAGGACGGTCGCGTGGCTCTGCAGCTCGACGAGGAGCTCGTCGGTGATCTCCGGTGCGCGGGTGGCGGGTCGGTCGGTGGCCATCGGGTCTCTCCCTTCACGGGTCGGACCGATTTGGCCCGTCACCTATGAGGGGTGCGATCTGCGAGGGGGAGTGGGTCAAAAAACTTCGACGGATCTGCAGAACCCCCAGCACACGCGTGCGACCCGCATGTTTGCGGGCCCGTCAGCGCGCCAAGCGGACGAAGACACGCGTCCGATGTCGCGGGGCCAAGGCGGTACACGCGGGGGTACACGCCTCGTGAGGACCGTCGGGGGAGACCACTGACCGTCTCTCCAGGAGCGCCGCATGACTGCCACCGCCAGCCCCATCACGCCGCTGATCACGAAGCTGAACATCGAGTGGGACACCGATCTCGCCGGGCGGATGAGCGTCTACGGGGCGCTCGGCGCGCAGCGCGGCGACGTCCTGCTCGAGAGGATCCGGACTGCCACCGGCGCCGAACAGGACGAGCTGCTGCACGCTCTGCTCTGCCTGGCGCGCGAGGGACATCGAGGCGCTGAGCGAATCCTGGTGCAGGCCCTCGTGCCGGCGGCCCGACGGATGGCGCACCGCGTCCGAGCCCTCGATGAACTCGACCGCACGGACCGCGTGGGCTTCGCTCTCGGAGCTGCGTGGGAGAGCATCCGCACGTACAAGCTCCACCTCAGCCGACGTGTCATGGCGAACCTGACCATGGGAATGCTGAGCATCCTCGCGCCGGCGGCGACCGCCAACGACCGCGTGATCGCCAGCCACACGCACCCGGTGTCCGACGAGATCCTCGAGCATGTCGCCGGCGCGTGGGAGGACCCGGGCGAGAGCCCCGACGCACAGCTGGCCAACCTGTTCACGTGGGCCGTGGACACCAACGTCATCACCTCCAGCGAGGTGGCTCTGCTGAGCCGCGCGTCCCTGGGAGACGAGTCCCACATGACGATCGCTGCCGACCTGAAGATCACCGTCGACGGACTGCGCACGCGCCTGAAGCGCATTCGCAAGCGCCTGTCGATTGCGGCAGAGGCTTCGTACATCTAGCCGCCGATCGGCTCACTCGCTAATGAGAAGCACGTGGGGCGCGAACTAGAAGGTCAGGCCGCGCCAATATTTCAAGCAAGCTCAGCCACGCCAGATCCGCAATACGGGGCGACAGATCTCCGGTATGTGCCGAAAGTAAAGCGCGAGTGCGTGGCGTCGGTGCCTTATCCATTCCATGCTGGCTGTTCCGCAACACCGTCAGCCACTCCCGTGCGGCGGTGGCGAGTGGCACCAAGCTCTCGCCGCCATGCTTATCTGGCAGTAGAATCTCGTTCCCACGAATCCGTGAGACCATGAAGAAGCCGTTTTGGACGTCCTGCAAAGCCGCCACCGCGGCGTGAGCGCGAGGCAATAAGACAGCCTGGATGTCGAATGGAAGACGCGTCTCTAAGTCCGCAAGTACGGCCTGCATCTTTGACAGCGTGGTCGCTCGATCGCGGGTCAGCGTCTTGTTCAGTCCGCCAAGTGAATCGAGTGTGTGAAAAAGCGCAAGACGACGGGCGTGACCATCTCGAGAGCTGCCTATGACCTGAACCGAACGGCAAAGCTGCTCAAACGCGAGCATGCGCTCCACTGCGGATGGAGCATGGTACTGACCATCTAAAACATAATTTGCAGGTTGGGTAAGGTGAGAGAACACGATGTCGAGCTGCTTCGTCCACCAGCGCAAGGCCGCCGGATATGCGGTTGGGGGAATAGCATCCAGCCCCATGAACGCCTTTACGCCAGCAGGCCGCTCGGAAAGGGCCAGGAGGTCAAGGTCGAGGATAGGCTTCGCGCTAATGGCGATCCCGAATATAAACACGATCACCCCGCCGGGGCGTGGGGCGGTAGTGGCCCATATGTGAGGGCTGAGGCTAGTAACCAATGGTTCTAGATACGCGGAGAGGCCTACATTCACATCTTCCATGAGACGAATCGACGACGAGAAGTCGACTTCTTTGGCGTCAGGTTCGGGGGCGTGGTCTCCGGTGTGCAGCATGGCACGCGCGACGCCGTACCGTCGGCTCAGGCGATCAGTCGATTCGACTAAGAAGAGTGCTGCATGGTGAAAGTTGGAGGCACGCAAGCCTTCGGTCGCACTCGTAATCACCATGGGAAGATCACTCGCGGCCTCTGCTCCACTGACGAGTACGCGGAATATGGCCAGGGCGTGCGCAACTTCCTTTGGGTAGCGTTCACTGATCCCCTTCTGCAGCTGTCGGGCTAGTTCCCACGATCCACGATTCTGGGTGATATCGTCGTGATACCTCAGTCGTTCGGCGACTCGGTCGTACCCACGCGGGTCGGAAAGATCCGCAGCCAAACCAAGCCTAGATGTGCGCACTAAGTTGGGCTTCGTGCCGTTGACGCTTTCTATAGTTCGGCCCATATAGGCGTCACCGGTGCGCGTCAAGTCCCAGGCAACAAAGGTGCTCATGTCATCAGGTACGCCACCAAAAAACCAGGGCGCAACGTGAATCGATACCGGATCGGCGCGCAATTGAGACAAATCGGTTGGCGAGTCAGGAAAGCGAGGCAGCACGTTCTGTCGGTCCATGTGGCAAGTGTGGCACTTCGTCAAGCAAAGTGGGCTCGCGTGGCCGTCCCGCCTAAGCGACGTTTCATCGAAATACTCGGCCTGCGTCGAAGGCGAAGATACGGTGGCGTTGACGCAGAGGGCCGCAGGTGGCGGGGCTGGGGTCATGGCGCGACGCATGGGGGATGATGGATCCATGACGGTTGGAGACGAATCGGCGAATGCGCCGTACCTCGCATCGTCAGCACGCGCTCTTGGCTACTCCGAGACGCGTGCGCGGATCCTCCAGATCGCCTTCCGGGATGGCCCCTGTACTGCGACGACCTTGATGAGTGAACTCGGACTCACCCGGGCGGGTGTCGAGGCGCACATCAGGCCGCTCGTCGCTGCGGGCTTCCTGATCCCGGAGCAAGATCCCGACGTCGCCGGCCGCGGTGGTGGTGGGGGCAACCGGCTGCAGTGGCGAGCCGATGCGACCGCCTTCGACGGGGCTGTGGACGAATACCGACGCACCATTCGCGGTCCGCTCTAGCCTGGCATCTTTCCAGGAACACGGCGCTTGTGGAAAAAACCACAAGCAGCCTAGACTGCCGTCGATGCAGCTCCCGGGGGAGCCGTCGACGGGAGGCACAGAACTCGTGGGGGCAAATTTGACCCACTTCACTCGTCGGAGGCCACCCCTTGTAGGTAGGACCCACGAGAGGACAACTTGGTGACTGTCACAGACGCCGTTCCCGCCACGAGCGCCACCGCCACCCGCGCACCGAGCTCAGCCGCGCGGGCGGACTCCATCACCCCTGTGCGCGTGAAGCGACCGTGGACATGGAAGGCGGGTGCCATCGCGCTTATCGTCGCTGGCGCACTTGGCGGGGTCTTCATCTACTCCTCCAACTCGAACAGCCAGCAGGTGTTCGTCAGCAGCCGCGACATTGCTCGAGGGCAGATCATCAGCCAGACCGATCTCGGCACCCTCGACATCTCGCAGGGCCAGAACACCCAGGGGATCCCGGTCGCGGATGCCGCGGACGTCATCGGGCAGACCGCCACCGTCGACCTCCCCGCCGGCAGCCTCGTCACGTCGTCCTCCGTGGCGCCGGCCCTCAGCGTCCCCGACGGCAAGGCGCTCGTTGGGCTGACCCTCAAGCGCACCCAGCTCCCCGCACAGGCGCTCGTCGCCGACGACCATGTCGCGATCGTTCCCGTCGCCGCCGATGCGGCTGCTGCTGCTACAGGAGCGGTCACCAGCGGGTCTTCTGCCGTCGCGGGAGACGTCTCGGCCACCGCGCGTGATGAAGCCGCCGACACCATTACCGTCGACGTCTACGTGCCCGCGACGGCCGCAGCGGACCTCACCAGCCGGGCAGCTGCCGGGGCCGTGGCGATCTACCTCACTCCCGAAGGGAAGTGATCGTGACCGTCATCGCCTTCACCTCCTTCGCCGGCTCGCCCGGCGTCACCACTGCCACGTTCGCGGCTGCCGTCTACTGGCCACGCCCGGTCATCGTGTTCGAGGCCGAGACCCACAACGTCACCTCCGCCATGGCTGGGTTCTTCCGCTCCAACCTCCGCCCCGAAGTCGGTGGCCTCGACAAGGTCGCCGTCGCCTTCTCCCGCGGCCTCCTGACCTGGCAGGACCTCATCTACCCCGCATGCGGTCTCGCCATCGCCGTCCATGAGCTCCCCGAGATCCCGCAGACCCCCATCCCCGCCATCCCCGCCCAGCACCGCATGTGGGTCGTCCCCGGGTTCTTCCAGCTGGGCATCGTCGACGGAGTTCAGGGTCTCTGGGCCAGATTCCCGAGCCTCTTCCGATCGCTGAGCGAGGCCGGCTTCGACGTCCTCATCGACCTCGGCCGCATCGACCCCGAGGACATCCGCCTCCCAATCCTCGACGGCGCCGACCAGGTGCTCACGATCGCCTCGAGCACGATGGTCGACCTCAACCGCATGTACCGGCGCCTCCAGCTCCCCGATCTCGCAGATCGCCTCGACGGCGTCGGACGCGCCGAGAAGTACCGCCTCCTCCTCACGGACGCACCAGCCGAGCCCATCCCGGCCTCCTCCTTCGACAAGAACGTCATGCCCGTCCTTGCCGTCCTCCCCTTCGACCCCGACGGCGCAGCCGTATTCTCGCTCGGCCGACCTGACCCTAAGCCGCAGCGCAACTCCTACCGCCAGGCGATCCGTCGCGCGGTCACCGCGATCGACGAGCACAGCACCAGCGACCTCGACCGGAAGGCAGTGTGATGACCGACGAGACCGCACCCGAGATCGACATGAGCCAGCGCCCGTTCCTCGCCGACCTCACCAGTCCAGCCAACATCCCTGTCACTCATCGCCCTGCCCCGACCGGCCAGGCGCACCTCTTCGCCGCCTCCACCAGGCAGCCCACGCTCCACCTCGTCGATTCCGCGGCTCCTGAGGCCGAGGCTCCGTTGTCGGCCGACGAACCTCTCAAGCGGCCCCGCACCCCCGAGGCGCGGATGCGTCTCGAGGCGGTCGCCGGTCCCGGAGCCAACGCCATCGACTGGCGCCAGGTCGACCGGTTCGTCAAGGCCTTGGACATCGACACGGCATCCAGCCGCAGCCGCCAGGACTTCGACGTCGCCACAGCGTCCGCAACCCCTGAGACTCCCTACGAGGAGAGCGTCCTCGCGCAAATCGAGAAGCGCGTGAAGGAGCACGTCCGCCAGGTCGGCATGAACAGCGGCCCGGAGAAGGAGTGGTCCGATGCCTTGAGTGCTCAGTACGTCCAGGCCGTCTTCGACTCGGTCTTCCGATACGGCCGGCTCCAGCAGTACCTCCGCGAGGAGGACGTCGAGGACATCTCCATCGTCGGCCACGACAACGTCATGGTCACCAAGACCAACGGCCGCAAGGAGCGACGCCCCGCCTGCGCCGACAACGTCGACGACCTTGAGCGGATCATCTACGACATCGCCAGCTGGCGCGGCCGCGCGTTCAGCCGACCCTACGGTCGCGTCGACCTCGACATCGGCGGCGCCCGCTTCGCCGGCGTCGGACGCCCCAACAACTCCGTCCCCAACATCACCATCCGCAAGCACAACCACGTCGACATCGACCTCGACAACCTCGTCGAGCTCGGCACCATCACGCCCAAGATGAGACAGCTCCTGGACGCGCTCGTGCGCGCCAACCTCTCCGCCCTCGTCTCCGGCTGGGCCGGCACCGGCAAGACCACATTCCTCCGCGGCTGGATGTCCGCCGTGCCCCGCGACGACAAGATCGTCACCATCGAGACGGAACGCGAGCTCTACCTCGGAAAGCTCGCCCACCGCCACGCCCAAGTCCAGGACTTCGAGTGCGTCCCCTACGCCCTCGCCGGCACCGACATGGAGGCCCGCTTCACCCTTGAAGACGCCTTCCTCGCCGCCCTCCGGTCCTCCGCCAAGCGCATCCTGTTCGGCGAGATCCGCGGCCCCGAAGGACCCATCGCCATCCGCGCGATGAAGGCCGGCATGGGCTCCATCTCCACCATCCACGCCCGCAACGCCGCTGACGCACTTGACCGGTTCGTCGACATCCTCATGGAGGAACAGCGCCTCAGCGACGATGCATCACCCATGCGCCAGGTGCTCCGCAGCATCAACATCGTCGTGCACCTCGACACCATCACCACCGCGGACGGCACCAGCCGCCGCATCGTGTCCGAGATCGCCGAAGTCATCGCCCAGCCGAACAAGCAGATCCCCATGGCCGCGCGTCTGGTCGCCTGGAACTACGACAAGCAGCAGTACGACATGCCGGAGAAGCCCAGCACCGACCTTGCCGCGACCCTCCGTCGAGCCGGTCTCGACGACGAGTTCTTCTACACCGGAGCGAACTGATGGCACTCCTCGCAGCACTCGCTGGGGCTGCAACCGTGGGCGGCATCCTCGTGCTGATCCGTGCCTTCCAGCCCGCGCCCCCGCCGCGGCCCCGCTCTCAGCGCCGAGCCACCCGACCCCTGTGGTCCAAGGTGAGCACGAGGACGAAGGCGAGCCTGCTTCTGGGAGTTGTGGTCGGCCTCATCAGCGCAAGCCTCTCCGGGATCATCGTTCTCGTCCTCATCGCGCCCGTCGCGTTCGTCGGGCTCCCCCTACTGCTCAGCAAGCAGGACACCACCGAGCGGGACCTGCTGTCCGCTCTCGAGGCGTGGACCCGGAGCCTCGCCGCAACAGCAGACACCGGCACCTTCACGCTGCGTGAGGTCATCGACCTCAGCCGCACCGCTGCACCACCAATCCTCCGCGTCACGGTCGACCGGCTGAACAACCGCATGTCAGGGTCCTGGTCCAACACCGACGCGCTGCGCGCCTTCGCCGACGAACTCGACAGCGCGTGGGCAGACGAGGTCGTCATCTACCTGATCCAGGCGGCCGAGTTCAACGCCGGCGGCCTGTCGACGGCCCTCGAGGGGCTCGCCGACAACCTCGCCACCCAGGTCAAGCAGCGCCGCCTCATCTACAACGAGCGCGACAAGCCACGCCGCACCCTCGTGCAGATGACCGGCATCGTCGGGTTCGTGCTCGCCTGCATCGTCGTATTCTCCGGCTCACCACAGCTCGCGTCCTTCTCCACGCCTCTCGGGCAGAGCATCCTCGTCGTCATCATCGGTATGTTCGCGCTGATACTGGTGTGGGCGAAGTCCCAGAGCAAGACCCTCCCGGACGCCCGCATCATCCAGACCATCTCGGATGGAGCGCGCACATGAGCCCCGCGCTGATCGCGCTCCTCCCCGGCGCACTCATCGGCCTTGGACTGGCCGTGCTCGTCCTCCAGCTCGCCCCCCGCGTCATGCTCGCTGACGACGCGCTCACCCGGCTCGGCGACCTCACCGCCGCGCCCACCGTCACCACTTCAACCCGCGCCGACCGCGCCGGGACCTGGATCAGCCGACGCATGCCCAACGTCCGCGGCTTCGCTGCCCCAACGAAGGAACTCGACCTCCTCGAGATCCCGGTCAGCACCTTCTACGCGCGAAAGCTGCAGCTGGCAGCCATCGGATTCATCGGGCCCCTCTTCCTCCCCATCGTCTTCCAGCTCGCTCTCGGATTCTTCTTCCCGCTACCGCTCCTCCTCAGCCCGGCCCTCGCGCTGGTGATGTGGCTGTCGCCCGACGCAACCGTCCGCACGAAGGCTCGACAAGCGCGACGTGAGTTCACCCGCTTCGTCACCGTCTACCTCGAGCTGGTCGCCGTCACCCTCCTCGGTACAACCACCCCTGACAGCGCCTTGAGCAAGGCGGCGAGCCTCTCCGACACCTGGGCCTTCCGCCGGATCCGACGCGAGTACCAGATCGCCGACCTCACACGCGTCTCGAAGTGGGACGCACTTGACCGGCTCGGCGAGCAGCTCGAGGTCCCCGCCCTGACGGACATGGCACGGATGATGCGACTTGGCGAAGCCCGGGTCGGTCTCCGCGACCAGCTTCGCGCGGCCTGCGACAAGCTCCGTGCCAAGGTCGCCGCAGACGACCTCGACGCCGCAGCCCGGGCCACCAGCGCCATGACCTACCCCGTACTCGCGACGCTCATACCGGTCCTCGCCCTTGTCCTCGTCCCCCTCGTCCTCCAACTGACCACGATCTGAGAACCGAAAGGCACCACCATGAGCAAGCTCAACGACCTCGTCCTCACCCGGATCGTCCGCATCGACACCGGACTCCGCACACGCCTGGAGGACCTCCGCTCGAACCCCGAGTCCGGCCTCGATGACGTGCCTACCAAGGCGATCTTCATCATCGGCGGGGTAGCCCTCGGGCTCACCATCATCGGCCTCGTCACCGCCTGGGTCACCGGTTACCTCGGCAAGCTGCCCGGCTAAGGCCGCCACCATGACCATCATCAAGAGGCTCGGCTCGCCCCGACATGCGCTGGCACGACTCCGCGAAGACGACGGCTATGCCGGCGATGCGATCGTGCTCCCGGGCATCGTGCTGATGGTGTTCTTCGGCGTGCAAATCGCACTCTGGTTCCAAGGCACGAACATCGCCCAGAGCGCCGCCACCGCGGCCTACAGCACCGCGCGCGCCTACCAGGCTGACAGCGACAGCGGACGCGCGGCGGGCGAGCAGGTTCTCACCCAGGCCGGGGGATACCTCACCTCGCCCAACGTGAGCGTCGAACGTGCCCCGACCACCGTCACCGTGACCGTCACGGGCCGCGCTCTCTCGCTCATCCCAGGTGTCACCCTCCCGGAAGTGTCCCGCACGGTCACAGGACCCATCGAACGATGGGTCCCCGCGTCATGAACGCACTACGGCGAGCGCTGCGGGACGAGCGCGGTGAGGTCGAGGAGGTGCCTGCGGTGGCGATCGTGCTCGTGGGCGTGATTCTGCCGTTGATCGGGGTGATTATGTTCATGGGCCGGTATGGGACGGCGGATAACACCGTCGCGAGCGCTGCGGCTGCGGCTGCGCGCGATGCGTCGCTCTCCCGCACTGCCGTGGAGGCGGTTCCTCATGCGAAGGCGGCGGCGGTGCGTGCGCTCGAGGGCAACGTCTCGTGCGCGAGCCTGGATCTCTCGATCGGGGGGAACGGGCTCAGCACGCGGCTGGGGGAGACCGGGACGGTGACCGCGACCGTCCGGTGCACGATCAACACGTCGGATCTGGTGTTCCCGCTGATCCCCGGATCCATGACCATCACGCAGACGGCCACGAGTCCCGTGGACCCCTACCGAGAGCGGTGACGCGATGAAGTTCATCCCCTTGATGACGATCCTGGCCGTCGCCCTCATGATCATCGCGGGCGTCGTCGTAGATGGGGACGGGAAGACGCGGACCGTGGAGCAGTCCCTGACCGTTGCTCAGGGAGCTGCCCGTGCCGGTACGAACGCGGCGACCGGCAACGCGGTGAACGGTGACGCGTTCACGCTGAGCTCGGCGGCCGCGGTCCGGGCCGCGGACAACTACATCGCAGCTGCGGGCGCGACGGGCGACGCGCACATCGAGAACAACCAGGTCGTCGTCACCGTGGAAATGAAGTACGTGCCCAAGATCCTGAGCTTGATCGGGATCGGGCCCATGCCCGTTCACGCTTCCGCATCCGCTCGACTCGTCGACGGCAACTGAACCAGAAGGACGCAGACATGATCATCACTCGCAAGCACGCACCGCTCGTCGCGGTGGCGCTCACCGCCGTCGTCCTCCTCACCGGATGCACGTCGGGGGGCGGCGGGAGTCCCGCGACTAGTGCGGTCGCGGAGCCCTCACCCGCTCCGTCCCCGACGCCGACCGCGTACCAGCCTCTGAGCGGCCCCGGCCAGACGGATCCGCCGGCGAGTAGCGAGGATGCTTACGTCGCCGCGGACCGCACGGTCAAGGACTTCGTGGCCGTGCAGTACGAGATCCAGGCCGACGCCGGAGCTGACCCGAACCGGATCGATCCGTTCGCGACTGGAACAGTGCTGATGCAGGTCAAGAGCGTGGCGGCGCAGCTGGCGGAGAAGAAGGGCACGGTCACGGGTGCACCGATATGGACGTCTGATGCTTCGACGACGACGTTCGGCGAGCTAACACCCGCAGGAGGCGCGCCCATTGCGAACGGCGTCGTCTACCTGAAGGGCTGCCTTGACATCTCGAACCAATCCGCTTCGAATGCGGATGGCTCGCCTGCGCCCGTTTCCGACCAGAAGGTCGCTCCCGTCCAGGCCAACGTGCGATACATCCCGGCCGAAAAGTCGTGGAAGGTCTACGAGACCTCGAACATCAGCGGCCAGGCAGGAGCGCCACAGTGCTAGGTCGCGTGCTTCGAGCTATGGCGGGCCTTGCGGTCATAGTTCTCATCTCGTTCTACGCGGCTCCTTTATCGGCATCCGCGAATACGTGCAGTATCGGTCTCGTCACGTCTCGTTGCGACGTTACGATTCCCGGGACGGGTGATCCTGCGCCAACTCCAGGGGCGGGTGGTGGCGGTGATCAAGGCTCTCCGATCGGGTTCACGCCTGGGCCGCAGACGTGCAAGTTCGGCGACACCGAGGTGCCGTGCTCGACCGGTGACGGGGCGTACAGCAGCACCGGGAGCTGCACCGGCTACATCAAGGTCGCCGATCCTCAGACGACGCCGCCGTCGGGCAAGTCGGCCGCCGTCGGGGCCTGGTACAAGTGCACGCCGTACTGCCCCCCGGACCTCGGTGAGGGGTGCTTCGGTGCCACGTTCTGGTCGGATACCCCCCCCCGGCCGGCGTCGTCCAGTACACCCCGGCGCAGGCCGCGGCCGCGCTCGTGAAGACGTTCCAGCTCCGCGGCATCGACATCGGCATGGCGCCCGAGAGCAAGGTCCACAGCGACGACCCGCCGAACACGGCGCCCTACCGGCGCACGTGGGTCGGGATCCCGGTGTGGCTCTGGGTCAACAACCCCGCCCCGCTCAGCTACGGGCCCTACACGGAGACGGGCACGCTCGGAGGGACCACGGTCACCGCGACCGCGAAGGTGTCCTCCGTGACGTGGAAGAGCGGCGACGGTCAGAGCGTCACCTGCGGCGCCGGCACCCCTTTCAACCTCGCCGCCATGAAGGACCAGCTCGCGCAGGACTCCCCGACGTGCGGCTTCCGCTTCCAGAAGACCTCCGGTAGCGGCGAGTTCACGATCACCGCGACCAGTCACTGGACCGTCACCTGGACCGGTGGCGGCACCAGTGGACAGATCGCCGTCCGAGACACCTCGAGCAGCGCCATCGTCCGCGTCGGCGAGCTGCAGTCCGTGAACACCAACACCGTCAACCCCTTCGGCTAGAGAGGCACCTCTGATGCGCAAGATCCTCACCGGACTCGGCTCGTTGATCGCGCTCGTCGCGATCATCGGGGGAGTGCCCGCCGTTCTGCTGATGGCGGCCGGCAACCCGATCCCCACGCCCGACCAGCTGCACAGCATCGTCACGCTGACCCCGGACTACGGCAACGTCATCCTGCTCACCCGGATCCTGCCCCTCGTCGGCTGGGTCGCGTGGGCCCTGTTCGCGATCCCGATGCTGTTCGAGATCGCGGCATCCATCGCCGGCCGCACCACCACCAAGCGCTCCTGGGCGTTCAAGGGCCAGCAGCAGCTCGCGGCCACGATGATCGCCGCCGTCCTCGTTATGTTCGCCAGCTCCGGCGGTGTCCAGGCTGCTTCAGCAGCCCCCGCCCACAGCGACATGGCCCGCACGACCGCGAGCGCCCCGCAGGCGCCCGCCACCGTCACGGCGCCCGCCACCGCGACGGCCGCAGCGCCCGCAGCGGCGTCTCCGGCACCGGTCGCCGCGGCGCCGGCCACCGTCGACGTCCAGCACACGGTCGTGCACGGCGACACGCTCTGGGACCTCGCCGAGCACTACTACGGCGACGGCGCCCGCGACGTCGACATCTACAAGGCCTCCGCCGGCATCACCCAGCCCGGCGGCGCCCACCTCAGCAACCCCGACCGCATCCTCCCGGGCTGGCAGCTCGTCATCCCGGGCGTCGCCGCGCCCCAGCCCGCCCCGACGCCTGAGCCGGCTGCCGCGCCCGCACCGGACGCCGGCAGCACCAGCGGCGCGGCCGCGTCGACGTCGTCCTCGTCCACCGCCGACGTCGGAGCCCCCTCCGACCTCGCCGGAGGCGCTGGGGGCGGCGGCGCCACCGTCCAGGACGCGGCGCCGTCCACCCAGACCGAGACCGAGGCGCCTGCCGCGGCGCCGTCCGCCGCGCCGGCACCAGCCGCCGCCGCGCCCGCACCGCCCGTCGATGCTGCGGCGAGCGCCGGCGCCACCGCTTCGGACGACGTCGACCTGAGCATTCCGCTCACGACAGCGGGCGGCATCGGCGCGTTGCTGGCCGCGGCGTTGCTGGCCGCGTTGGGTCGTCGGCGCCAGATGCAGCGTCGGAAGCGTCAGCCGGGGACTCGGATCGCGATGCCGCAGAAGCCGGCGAGCGAACTCGAGCTAGAGCTGCGGATGGTGGAGGACCCGCTCGGGATCACCGACATCGACAACGCGCTGCGTGGTCTGCAGATCTGGGCTGAGGACACCGGCAGCGCGTTGCCGGAGCTGTTCGCCCTGCGCCTGGAGAAGTCGGAGATCGCGCTGTACCTCACCGGTCCCGCGGAGCTCCCGGCCCCGTTCGTGAAGGCGCACCCGGACGGAACCGCGTGGGTCATCACCCCGGGGACGGCGCTGACGCCCAGCAGGGATTCCGTGTCGCCGTACCCGGCCCTGATCACGATCGGCGTCGACGAGCGCGACGGCGTCCTCATGCTCGATCTCGAGCAGATCGGATCCCTGAACATCACCGGCGACGACGCCACCGCGCGCGGCCTGTTGAACGCCATGGCGGTGGAGCTCGCCGAGAACCCGTGGTCCGACCAGATCCAGGTCACCCTCGTGGGGATGCCGCACGGGCTCGCCCGCGACCTCAACCGGTTCCGGGTGCAGCACGTCGACGACGTCGACGCGCTTGTGCGGAACATCCGCCACGACCTGCAGGAGCGCGAGCACGCGCTCGCGTCCTACGGCATCGGTGGTGTCCACGCAGGCCGCGTGCACGCGACCGAGGCGGAGTCGTGGGCGCCGCACATCGTGATCCTCGCGGAGGTGCCCTCGGAGGAGAAGCAGACCGAGCTCGCGGAGCTCGTCGACCGGATCCCGCGCCTGGGCGTCGCGACCGTGTCCAACGGGGCGACCGTCGCCCGCGGATCCACCATCGAGCTCAGCTCCCGGACGAGCGCGCAGCTGGTCTCGGCCGGCGGCGCAATGCCGCCGCTCCCGTTCGCCCCGCAGCTCCTAGACGGCGAGGAGCTGCGCCTGATCCAGCAGCTGTTCGACACCACCCAGCACGAGTCCGTCCCCGCTCCCGCTCGCGTCGACGAGATCCCGGCCACGGCCACCGTGCTCGCGGACGCGTCGACGGAGGAGGCGCACGTCGACGTCGTGGCCGACGCTCCCACCGAGGTGCCCGCGGACGCCCCGGACGCCGTGGACGTCGTGCTCCATGACCAGGACGAGGCACCGACGCAGGCGGTGGCCGAGGCTCCGGACGAGGAGCTCCCCGCAGCGGCCGCGGCCGCGGACACCACCGCGGCCGAGGACGAGGTCGTAGAGGAGTCGCCGAGCTGGCCGGCGCCGTACGTGCGCCTGCTGGGCCCGGTCGACGCGCTGCACCTAGCCGACGAAGACGCGATGCCCGGCCGCGGCGTGGAGCTCATGGCGTACCTGCTGCTGAACGGCCGAGTCGAGGGCCGTCAGCTGCAGATGGCCTTCTGGCCGGACACCAAGGACGCCTCCAACAACCAGCGCGGGCTCGCGAAGAAGGTGCGCCTCGCGCTCGGGCACTCCCCGACCGGGGAGCTCCTGCTGCCGGAGAACGTCAACCACCAGGGCTACACGCTGCACCCCGCGATCCGCAGCGACTGGGACGACTTCCGCGACCTCATCGGACCGGACCTGAGCCGCACGTCGAACGAGGACCTGGTCCGGGCTATCAAGCTCGTCCGCGGGCAGCCGTTCAGCGGATGCAACACCGTCCGCTGGTGGCAGTGGATCTCGATCCCGCTCGAAGAGATGATCGCGGCCGTCATGGACGCCGCCGACGAGCTCGGCCGGCGTGCGCTGGATGAGCGTGACAGCGACCAGGCCCGCTTCGCCGCGCGGGTCGCGCAGTCGGTCGACCCGCTGAACGAGGCAGGGTGGCGTACCGAGCTCCGCGCCGCGATGCAGACCGGCGACACGGACGAGTTCCGGCGCATCGTCGACGCCATGTACGCGCGCGTCAGCGGCACGGATCCCGACTACGAGCTCGACGACGAGACCCAGGACCTCGTCACCGCCGGCGACCGGCAGCAGTAGAGGAGCTGGGGGAGTGGCCACGGACGCACACGCGCCCCTCGAGGACGCACGCGTGCCCCTCGAGGACGCGACCGCGACCGTGGCCCTCCCCGCAGCGCCCCGCGTCAACCGGTGGAGCCTCGTGGGCGCCGGCGCGCTCAGCGCCGGGATCCTGCCCCTCTACGCCACGACCCCCGACCACCGGGCGCACGCGGTGACGCTGGTCGTGATCGTGGCCGCATTCGCCGGCACCCTCGCCGTCATCGACGTCCGCACGCTGCGGCTCCCCAACCGCCTCGTCGGGCCTCTCGCCGTCGTCGGCCTGGTCCAAGCGATCGGCCTAGGCATCCTGACCGGCGACGCCACGCAAGCCCTCGTACCGCTCGGCGCCGCCGGCATCACCAGCCTGCTCTACCTCGGCTGCTGCCTCGCGAAATGGATGGGCTACGGCGACGTCAAGTACGCCGGCGCACTCGCCCTCTCGATCGCCATCTACGCCGGCTGGGCAGCGATCTACCTCCTGCCCATCGCGTTCACGATCGGCGCGATACAGCGCATCGTCGAGCACTTCACCGGGCTCGGACGCACCGGCGGCCGAGCTCACGGACCCGCCATCACCCTCGCGGGGATCGGGATCCTGCTCCTGTTCACGGGCCCCGTGTAGTCCCGCCACCGCTCACCCCGCTTCACCCGCAGACGCCGAGCCTGTGCTCTGAGACGATGGCGACGTGCCCCTGAACATCGACACGACGCAACAACTGCGATCGTCACCCCACCTTCGCAACCTCGTGCAGGCCGTACTCGACGCCCACGACGCCGACGAGCAGCACTACGTGGAGTGGAAAGGGAACCTCGACCTCAAGACGAAGGAAGCGCACTTCAGCATCGCCAAGTGCATCCTGGCCATGTCCAACCGACCCGTCGAGCTGGCGAAGGCCTACTTCAACGGCTGCGGGTACATGGTCATCGGCGCAGAACCGGGGCACATGCACGACCTAGAAGTCCCAGACATGGCGGACCTGGAGCCGTGGGTCCAGCGGTACACGGGACCAGAAGGCCCCACCTGGACAGGTCACACGGTCCGCATCGACGGATCCACCGCCTTGGTCATCACCGTGGAGCCGCCATCTGATGGAGATCGCCTACATCCGCTCGTAAAAGAATCTGGTTCCTATCACGCAGGAACGGTGTTCGTGCGGCATCAGGCCCGATCGGCTCCCATGAATGTCGCCGACCTCAGAGCCCTTGAGCACCGCCTCCTCGCCGGATCCGCCGGCCCCGCCGCCATCAGCGGAATCGAGGTGGAGCCAAACATCAAGGGCGCTATTCAGATAATCGAAGTCGACTCGGACCTCATCGACAAAGTGATCGACCGCGAGCGTGAAGCACTCAAAATCAAACGTAAAACGTCCACAAGTGGTGCGGGCATGCTGTCCGCGCACAACCGCATTGACGGCAGGACAGAATCGGATTACAGGAACGCTCGGACGCAATACCTATTCGACCTACGGCAGGCGTTACCAGATCATGTTATTCACTCTGCTCTCGAGCGACGACAAGGTGAACTACGCCTGCGGGTAACGAATACAACAAGTCATCCAATGAGTGACGTGATGATTCGCCTTCAGGTAGAGGGGGACGTGCGAGCATTTGAGGAGGCTATTGACGTAGACGGCGACCTGCCAGACAGGCCCGCACCACCAAGTCCAAGTGATGCCTTTGCCAACATGCCCATGATGCATCACCAGGCGTCGTTGCTGAGGGCCAGTGACTTCGGGCTCATGCAAAAAGGTGTCGAAGTCGCGCCTGGCGGACGACAGATCACATTTCGAATAGGCGCGCTTCACGCCTCAGAGTCAACCACAACGCCTACATTCGTTCTCCTAGCCTGTGTTAATCAAGCGTCACTCGAGGAGGAGCGGTACGCACCAAGACGCGCCACCGTGCAGATCTCCTCAGGAGAGAGGTCAGGAGTGCAGGAAACGGAGCTGGTGCTGAACACCACGGGCGTCACCTGGAATCTGAATGAACTGATCGAACTCGACCTTCGATGAGCGCGCGAGTCGCGGCGAGCGCTCGCCTGGTACATGAGGGGGGCGGGATCTTCCCCGTGGATGCGGATCCCGTTGTGCTCTTCTCGCGTCGCGGTCGGGGCGCCGGCGCGGCCCGCGGACGCGCAGGGGAGCAGGAACAAGCGCTCGTAGCGGCCGGTCTGGATGTGTGTGAGCGACGCTCGGGGGCCCTGCGATCGGGGTAGTGCCTACCTAGTAAGCGTGAGTATGATCGTGTACACGACGGGCCGGTATCCGGAACGTTGTCTGCCGAAGACCTCGCCTTGCGCGAGGTTTTCGTGCGTTAGGGGTCCCAGCGCCAGACCTTGTAGATGACCGGCTCGAGCGTCTGCCAGAGCGCGCGCACCGACTTCGCGACGCGCGGATCTGTCTCCGTGTGAGCGTCGAGGCGGCGGTAGAGGTAGGCGATGCCATCCGCGGCCTGTAAGCCCGGCATGCTGGCCGAATCCTCGAAGGCTAGCGGCGGGACGACTGCCTGCAGCGTGCTGCTCTTGTACCCGGGTGTCCCCGCGATCTGGTATCTGACCATGTCCTCGGCGTGCGCCACCTGGCCGGGCACCTCATCGGCCACGATGCGCACCGTCGTCACGCGTTGCCGCGCGTACGCGTTCACGTCCTCCAGAATGTGCTGCAGCACGACTCGGTGCGGCGGGTCGGGGTACTTGTACCGGGCGTTCAGTCGAGGAACATCGACACCCCGCACGACGACCACCGCCGGGAGGCCGGCCAGCTCCGTCATCCACTGCTGCATGATCCGAATGCGCGCACGGACGGCCTTCGATACGGGCTCGAACCCATCACGACCTGTCATCAACGAGTGCGCGTGCATCTCGGTCCCGCGCGAGATCCCGAAGCCAGCGATGAAGTCATCCATCCGGCCCCGTGCCTCCTCGAGGAGTCCGAGATCAGCCTCATCGATGATGAAGGCCACGATGTAGTAACGATCGTCGGTATAGGACTCGTCCAGGTAGGCAAGCAGCACCCGCTCATCATGGCACCGCACGCACATCTGTTCGCGAACCTCGGCGCCCGCTCCTGTCTGCCGTGGGCTAGGTTTCGATCATGGAGCACTCGGAGATCGCCGCCAGAGCGGTACGGCCCACTGCCACGGACCTACTCGAGGCCCGTGAATGCATCATGCGTAATCTCGACAAGGCTGACTCCGCATCATTCGTTCAAATCCGCGCCGACATGCTTCGCGCTCATGGTCTTACTTGGAAAAACGACGGACGCGTTGACTTCGAGGGCACGCATGGTCATCTTCTGGGTCTCAATAAGTCCGACCCGTTGCTGCAGCAGGAACGAATCAACTACGCGCTCCGTGAAGTCTTTGCTCAACTGGTGGCCGAAGGGGCGCTGCTGCCCGTCGAGGCAAACGGAAACGCTCCTGCAGTCGGATCCGTATACGTCCAGAACTCGAGCGGAACCACATCGTTCGACTACGAGCACCACTACGCCCAATTCCCGCAGGCTGGTAGGTGGAAGAGCGCAGCGTCTCCGGCGCACCGATCCGCACTCGCCAATGTCACCCTGCCCGAGGAGCTGCCCGAGCTTCTGGGTCCCCGGGGCGTTCAGGTTCTCGCTGAAGCCATTCGATGCTTCCACAAAGGACTATTCATCGCGGCAACTGATCTCCTGGCCGCTGCCAGCGAAGCGGCCTGGTTCAAACTTGGCGGATATATTGCTGACGATGCGCAACTGGCTGACCTCGTAAAGTCGGGCACCAATGCAGCAAAAGTCATCGAGCGGACCGCCGACTCAATACAGCGCACACGAGCCTGGAATGCTCAGCAGCTCAATGACCTGCGCGCACAGGCTGCCCATCTGCGTGATCTCCGAAACTATGGGCTCCACCCCATCGGCGTTTTTGACGACGATAGAGAGCCCGCATTCGGCGAAGCGGGCTGCGCAGTCCTCTTCATGGCCGCGCCCCGCTACTTCCGAATACTCGAGCAAATCCGGCAGGTTCTTGCGGCTCGAGCCAATGCGGACGCGCCAACGGGCTAGGGTGTCGCGAAGCGGGCATGACGTGCTGCTGGAGCTCGTCTCACCCGCGGTCCCTAGCCGCCCGGCCAGGTCTTCCTGCGCATGGCGCGCCAGCGATGCGGCGAGCGCACCGACCTGCGCTGCGCGGATGGCAGGGCCGGCCAAGCCGCGCTGGCGGGTCGGAGCCTCCTGGCGTGCGCTGTGCTCTTCGACGTCGGCTGCGAATTTGACCCACTCGGTGCTCTAGCTGTACTGGGTCATGACGTTGGTGACACTCGGGCCGCGGGCGTGAGCCCGTGGCTCGAGTGGATCCGTTCAGTGTTGTAGTGCTCGATGAAGGG